>JAFDXS010000415.1 GCA_018267795.1 Bacteroidota bacterium
CACTATGGCAAAGCAGGTAAATACCCCCAGTAAAAGGAATAAAATACCAAAGCCAAGCCTTATCTGGCGGTTACGGTCAACAGTTATGGGAGCTACAGCGGCTACCTTCGGCGGAGATGTCTTTTTTGGTTTCTTCTTAGTATCGGCCATGTGTGGCAAAAAGCAAGTTGCAAAGGTACAATTTACACAATAGCTTTCTTATAAAATAAAATTCTATTATCAGTACTGTCTGTCTTGTTTTTAAATAAGTTTTTAATGTTTCACGGTAAAGCAAACCTTTTACCACAACAGTGCTGTCTTAATAGGCGAGCAGTTAATGTCCGGAATATATTTCCGGAAAAAGGATAATAGTTTTGGTTAATAAAAAGATAAGAGTATTTTGCAGCCATTCGTACGGGGAAAATGGATAGAACTGGCGTATGGCTGCCGGTTTGATTAAAAATTCTTAAAGCAGGCATTGCAACTTTGAAATATTTCCGTATTTTCAACCGTTGAGAGTGTACTATTTTACACTTGTAAAATATATTGAGAGTTAATAACCAAGCCAAAAGCATAAAAGAAGAAATCGAATAAACTTTTAGAAATTTTTATAAGGTACGTATATCATGATCAGGAAAAATATCTTTAGCCGTGCAAGTTTGATAGCAGCCCTTGCACTTACTGCGCACAGCGTGCAAGCGCAGGATATTCACTTTACACAGTTCAATGCTGTGCCTATGGTTATAAATCCTGCATTTACAGGCAATTTCGATGGTCAGTGGCGTGCTGCTGCCATCTATCGCAACCAATGGCAAAGTGTTACTATACCCTATGTTACGTATGGCGCTTCTTTCGATGCCCCACTGGTACATGACCTGAGTATAGATGATTACCTGGCAGGTGGTGTGCAGGTGTATGAAGATAAAGCAGGTGATGGTAACCTTACTAATTTCACAGTTTTAGCTTCTGTTGCTTACCACAAGTTCTTCGGTAAAGAAGTAAACAAGGCTTTATCCGTTGGTTTCCAGGGCGGTTATTCAGAAAAAAGCATAGATCTTTCTAAGTTATATTTCGGCGATGAGTTCCTCAATGGCACATTTGTACCGGGTGCGGGTGCTCAGCAGCAATATTTAAATAACAGGCTCCACTATTTCACTGTTAACGCAGGTATTAGCTGGGCTCAAAGCGTTAGCAGCAATTTCGGTTACGAACTGGGTGTTGGTGCTAATAACCTTAACCAGCCTGCTGACGGTTTTGCCAAAGAACAAAACAGCCAGGCTGCCAGCGGTTTAGGCATGCGCTACACTGCTCAGTTAGGTGCTATCTGGTATGTAAGTGAAAAATTCAGCCTTCGTCCGGGTGTACTGTACCAGAGCCAGAATACTGCTAACGAGATTATTGCTGGTAATGAATTCCATTATATAGTAGGTAACCCTGAAGTTCGCTCGTTCGCAAGTGCTGTTTTCGCAGGTGTTTGGTATCGTACTGGCGACGCTGCTATGATAACAGTAGGCGGCGAATGGAAAAGCTGGCGCCTGGGCTTAAGCTATGATTATAACCTTTCAGACCTCAACACTGCATCAAATGGCAATGGGGGCTTTGAAATTTCCCTGCGCTACATCATGCCTAATCCGCTTGATTTTGCGCACCGTTTAGTATATCCATGCTCACGCTTTTAAGATATAGTAGAGAAAGGCAAAAAAAAATATCGTTTGCTCTTTCTTTTATTTAAACCAATTAATACTTTTATATCCATTAACAACGCTCACGCACATGAGAAAAAATTGGCTGCTCCTTTTTTTGGCAACGATTCTCGTTACTATTCAATTAGATGCAAATGCCCAATCGTCGCAAAAGGCGAAGTACAGAAATAAGGCAAACGATCCGGTAGCGAAACTACCTTATTATAAAAAGCTTCGCTGGGCTGATAATCTCTTCCGCGCGGGTAGCTATTTTAATGCGATCGACTATTATCAGCAATTGAAACAAGAACAGGAACGCAATCCGTACTTGACATATCAGTTAGCTGAATGTTATTGGTATACAAGAGATTATGTACCTGCTTCCCACTATTATAGAGAAGCTTATGAGCTTGCTGCAAAGCTTTATCCTGAGGCTATCTTCAAGGAAGCTATGATGTTGAAAATGCAGGGTGAATATGAAGCTTCCATCAGGGAGTTTCAGAAATTCATGGCCGACAACCCTAAAACCTACAAAAAGCTGAAGAAGTTCGCTCAGCTTCAGATAGACGGTTGTAACATGGCTATGTCTTCAGTAAAAGATCCTCAGCCGGTAACAGTGTTCAACGCTGGTCCTAATGTAAATAGTGCTTACACAGAGCTTTCTCCTTATCCGCTTGGTGATACTGCCCTTTTATTCTCTACTATGCGTCAAAACAGTGTTGTAGAAGTAGATAAAAGAAAGCGCGACGAATATATGTCTCGTTTCATGGTATCTCGCAAGCAGCCTGGTTATGTTGATTCTTTCCAATGGGCAATACATTTCATGGATGGTAATTTCAACAAAAGCAACGTACACGTAGGTAACGGATCTTTCAGCCCTGGTGGCGATCGTTTTTACTTCACAAGATGTGCTGAAGGCGATTCTATGAAGGTAATGTGTAAAATATACGTTTCTAAATTTGAAGGTAGCCGTTGGAGCGAACCTGAAGAATTAGGTGGCGGTATCAATGATGATGGTTCAAGCACACAGCCATGCGTTGCTAAAGTGGGTAAAAAGGAAGTATTGTTCTTCTCTTCTAACCGTAAGCTTCAAGGCCGTGGTGGTTACGATATCTGGTATTCAATTATCGATCCTCGTAACGGTTCTTATCGTCGTCCTCAAAACGCTGGTAAGCAGATCAATACAGAACATGATGAAATCACTCCATACTATGACGGTCGTGTTAATACTTTGTATTTCTCATCTAACGGTTT
>JAFDXS010000416.1 GCA_018267795.1 Bacteroidota bacterium
CTGGATATTTGCCATTGATAATCCTGGCCGGTAGCCAAACCGCCGGTACCACTTATAGTAACTTTGGAGCCGCTACAACCAACTATTTTACCCGGGCTCGGTACTAAATCCACTGTTGGTATACCGCTGCATGGCGCAATATGATCTACTGAAACATCATCAAGGTACAAATCTGATTCGTAATCAGAAACACCGTCAAATATCACGTAAACGCTACTAGATGATGAAAATGAGGAAGGTATGGTTATGGTATACTGGTACCAACCTTGCGAACTAACAGTTGGCGTACTATTGATACCGTTCATATAAGTACCCATATAGCTTGCACCGCTCAGATCAGGTGAGGTGTTTATCCAAACATTTATGGAGTCATCTTCATTTCCGCCCCAACCACTACTGAAATCTTCACTTTTATATAACCAGAAACTAAGCCTATTGGTGCCACCAGTGTAAACAGAGAAATCCATAGCGGGTGTTACAAGTGTTGCTTCACCGCTTTTAGTAATGCTCCAGCTGTTAAAGGTAGCCATGCCGCTACCCGTGTGTGTGGGAGCTGACGGGTTGCCTGAAAACGGCGCTGTCGAGTACCAAACATTGCAGCCACAGCCGCTGCCGTCAGTGCTGCCACCTCCAATGTAAGTGCTTGTCCATCCTGTGGGTAAAGATGTGCTGCCATCGAAGCTTTCTGTTAGATAATTTTGTGCGTTTGCATTTATTGCTATCACACTAAGAATAAGAGAGAATAATTTGGTAATTATTCCGGACCTCTGTTTAGAACAGAGAATAGGGGTCAACGTTTTCATGCGTTTATTAAATTTATTATAAACAATTTGTCTTTCGGGCGAACGGCAACTTGTTTTCCACTTTAATAAAAAGTTAAACTTACTCTGGCTTACGGTTTTATAATAGACAGCAAATATCAATATTTGGTTGGAAACAAAAACAATTATTTTTAATCCTATAGCGGCGGAAAAACCTTTACTGCAAAGGATTTCATTAAAATTAAAATGGCAACTTAATATAGTTGCCATTTTAATTAACTATTAGTTAGCTATGTTATTTTAAGACTATTTTTCTAATAATCTTTTGGCCGTCTGCATTAAGTGTTAGAAAGTATATTCCCTTACTCACACTGCTCAGGTTTACATCTTTTGTAAACTGTCCGCTCACAGCAGAATAATTTTCAGACAATATTTGCTGCCCGGTCATGTTGTTTATACTTAGCTGCAGGTTTTTTATGGTTGTGCCGGTATTAAACTGCAGTTTAAAATCGCCATCACTCGGGTTAGGATATATAACCAGGTTTTTCAACATCTCCATATCCCCCACTCCTGTTTTCCAGGCCCTGTTGAAGCGCACCACAAAATCCATCGTTTCCCCTGAGGTATAGGTACCACATCCATTATCAGAAGCGGCGCTGGCCCCGGTATTGTTATTTACCACCAGCCTCATGCCTGTAGGCAAATCAGATATTACCAGTTCCGGTATTGTTATGTCATGCGTCAGGTACCAATAGGTTGGTGTTGTGTAGGCCGTCCAAAGCAGTTCGGTAGGCAGGTCATATTTAAAGTTGTTATCAAAATCCATAAACAGGGTCACCTTCGCATTCGCATTAAAGTTGTGCTTCATGATATAATACACATTCAATGAATAAGTAGTATCTACATACAGGTCTATTATATGGTTGGTAAAGTCTTCATGCGCATACACTGCTTTCCCGTTATTCAAATGCCCTCCACCTTTTGAATACACAAAAGGCCCTATAGATACACCGCCTATGTCGCTGGTATCCCTGCTGCCGCCTATTGCCTCGCTCAGGCAGTAGCATTTATAGGCAGGCTTTATGTTCATATACAGCACTGTTGAGTAAGTCGTGTCATGACTGTTATCACAGATCATGCGCACACGATACCAGCTGCGCACGCTAAATGTTTGCGACAGGGTATCTCTATTGGCAGAGCCGCTTATGTCTGTCCACACTACAGAGTCGGTAGATGTTTGCCAGCTCCAGTGTATGCCGGAGCGGTTACGCTCATGCGTGGTATCCGCCAGCACAAAGCTATATCCAATACAAGCTGCCGAGTCGGCCACCTGCACTTTTCCCGCATTAGCGTATCCGCTGCATGGGGGAAGTTTAATGTTTACCAGGTAGTCTTCATATTCGCCCTGTATCAGGCTGTCACCGCATATCACGTCAGTACCGCCTACACCATGCATATCAGGGCTTAGTATCACTCGCATGCCGGTTATTCCTGAGTCTATTGTAGTTATGGCGCTCGCTATCCTTAATGTATCAGAATAGGTAGAGCCGCCTGCTGCATAAGTATTTATGCTATACACCAGCTCGCTTGTTTCGAATATTTCATTATGATTAAAATCTATATACGCAGTTGCATGGTACCCCGGCGCTCCCGGCAATGAACTATTCTTTGTTATAGCAGATACCGACAAGCGATACACGCTGTCCAGGTATAGGATAGTAGGAGTTAAGGTGTCAAAGTTTGAATAGCTGTTCACCGCAGTGATATTACCCGTTACAGGCGTGGCTATACCGTTATTTAATACTATCCTTGCGGCAGGCACTGTGCGTATCGTCACATTACCAATATTATCCTGCGGGTCATCTATCCTGTATGCATTAGGGTCGCAATAGCAAAGATAAAATGGCTTCACTTTTATCAGCTTTACGTCAGTGGTATCCGACAGCCCGCTTGCAGCACATTTCACTATAGCTCTGAAATAAGTATTGTCAGTGATATTAGCCAGTGCTATCTCGGTAGTATCATACACCGCTATGCTTGTCCAGCTAATGCTGTCTGTCGATTGTTGCCAGGTGTATTTCAGCCCCGCCACTTCCGATGTGCCTGAAAGCGTAAGGTTAAAGTCCCGTCCGTAACATGGGTACACGCTAT
>JAFDXS010000417.1 GCA_018267795.1 Bacteroidota bacterium
TCTCTATGCCGCTCAGCTACCTCACATCATACTTCCTTACTGCGCGCCTAGCAGCCAAGCACATGCTCCCCCATAAATCCGGAGTTATCATGACTGTTACTGCACCACCGGCAAGAATAGGCACACCAAATGGAGGTTATGGTCCTTCACAGGCAGCTAAGGAAGCGCTTACCCGCTACCTCTCGCTTGAACTTGCACCTCAGGGCATTCGCATAGTCGGCATACAGCCACATGGCATGCCGGAGACAAAGACAATAAAGGAAATATTTGAAAACAGAGCTAAGACAGTGGGAATGACCTGGGATCAGTTTGCGGGTTATCTTGCAGGTATGAATCATCCCAAACGTTTCCTGACGCTTGAAGAAATGGCCAACATAGCAGCATTTATGGCTTCCGATAAAGCAAGCGCTATGATGGGGATCACTGTCAATGTAACAATGGGAGCCCTGGACGATTAATACCTGTTGACATAAATAAATAACAACATAAAACATCAACATAAAGAAAACTATTATGACTGAATTTGTATATTTCTATCGCGGCTATGAAGCACCTGCATCTCCTGAGGAAATGCAGAAGAAAACAACCAAATGGATGACCTGGCTTAAAGACCTCAGCGACAAAGGTCATGTAAAATCACTCGGAGATCCCTTGCAACCCACTGGCAAGGTAGTCAATGGTCCAACAAAAAAACAGATTATTGATGGTCCGTTTGCCGAAGCTAAAGACGTGATCGGAGGCTATAGTATCATTGTGGCCCACGATATTGAACAGGCAACAGAACTTTCTCTCGGATGCCCTATTTTCGAAGATGGGGGTTCTGTAGAGATACGGCCCATTAGACAAATGGAATAGAGGATGGATATCGAAGACCATTTTTTCAGGCACGAATTCGGAAGAATTGTAGCCACGCTTACCCGGCTTTTCGGAGTCAGCAACATAGCATTGGCAGAAGACGTCACTCAGGACGCCTTCTGCCGTGCCATGGAAACCTGGAAATTGCGTGGTCTGCCTCAAAACCCTTCTTCATGGCTTATGGCCACTGCCAGGAATCGTGCGCTGGATATCCTACGCAGGGAGCGAACGGCCAGGGCTGCAGAGCCGGGGCTAACACGGTTTCTTGAGTCTGAATGGACGCTGGTTCCAACGGTAGAGGAAGCGTTTAGTGCGCATGCTATAAAAGATTCCCAACTGCGTATGATGTTCTCCTGTTGTCATCCCCGCCTCCCTGAGGAGGCTCAGGTTGCACTTATACTGCATATCCTCTGCGGATTCAGTGTAAAGGAAATTGCACAAGCATTTGTCAGCAGCCATGCCGCGGTTGAAAAACGCATTAGCCGGGCGAAAAAAATATTGGCCACATCCTCGAAGCTTTTTGATCTCGCCGATGCTGATTTTCCCTCCAGGCTTTCTTCCGTTTTGCAGGCATTATATTTACTTTTCAATGAAGGATATCATGGGTCTTCCCCGAAGGCTGCATTACGCACCGAGCTTTGCCAGGAAGCCATGCTCCTTATTGATTTAGTTATCGGGCACCCTGCTTTAGCCACTCCCCAATCATATGCACTTGCCGCGTTAATGTATCTCAATGCTGCACGTCTGCCAGCTCGTTTAGATGGTTCTGGCAATTTTGTTTCATTCTTTGAGCAGGATCGATCTTTATGGAATCACAATCTCATTGCGGATGGACAAGCGCTGCTTAATCTTTCCGCCTCCGGCACAGAGCTAACGAAGTATCACATTGAAGCAGCAATTGCTTCAATACACACTAGTGCCGCTAAAAGCGAAGAGACTGATTGGAAACAAATAGTATCGCTTTATGATATGCTTATGGCCATGCATCCTTCTCCGGTCATAGCACTTAACCGTGCAATCTCTATCGCACAGCTGTATGGGCCGCATCGCGGATTGCAAGAGATAAGTATTATCCATGATCTCCATCGTCTTTCTTCATATCCATTTTATCCGGCTACTCTTGGTGAGCTTGAACTTCGTCTTGGAAATTACCCTCTTGCGAAAATGCACTTCTCTACGGCGCTGTCACTGGCACGTAATCCTATGGAACGCAATTTCTTGCGACGGCGTATAAATGCATGCAATGGAAATAATAAAATTTAGTATCAAATTATTGCATTCATCCACATTACCGCATTAAAGAAGATTGGACACCTTAATTTGGAAATCACATGTTAATAATACCACCTTCTCAAAACACTTCCTGTCTTGAGAAGGTATCATAAATCCTAAATAAATCACGACTCCTCCCTCCGGTAGGGTATTATACCTTGCTTACTATATTAAGATATATCAGTTTAATAACTGATACCGTGTAATAACGGTTAATTTAGTCCCGTTAGTTAGGAAACTTTCCCTTTAGTTAGGTTTATTTGATACACCTATACTCCGAAAATACTTTTGGTCCATAACCAAAAAATCACGGATATGAAAAAGACAGCTTTACTTGCAGTCACCTTATTGACTGCATTTTGTTCCGGCGCTCAGGTATTTAATCCGCCGGTAGGTATTGCCACCTCACTTGGCGGAGGTGCGTACAATCTCACGCCATCTGCATCTTGCGGTGCATACAATGCTGGTGCCATCTGGTGCACAACGCCCTTAAGTTTTAACACCAGTTTCATTCTCACTTATCAGGCTTCGTCTGATATTTTTAAAAACTATGGCGCTGATGGTATATGCGCGGTATTTGGCTCCAATTTAACCCCAGTTTCACTTAATGGGACAGCGGGCTACCTGGGATATTACGACAACGTCACCACTAACCCTGACTTCAAGAAATCATTTGCTGTAGAATTTGACATTTTTAACGACAACCCTATCGTAAATGATCCCCTTGGTATGGGAGATCATACCATGGTAGCACGCGATGCTAATCCCTATAGTGT
>JAFDXS010000418.1 GCA_018267795.1 Bacteroidota bacterium
CTGTAACACGCCGTACGGGGAAAACAGTAAGTATAAATATTACTACACCACTGCGGGTAGCCATAGACTGCCCATGGATAGAAGCGGGTGTAGCAACTATAACACGCCCATCAGGCGGTACTATGAGCATAGACTATGGTACCGGAACCTGTGACAGACTGGCAACAGCAACTATTGGCGGCCATACTTATAGCATTACGCTAAAATAAAACCACTCTCAACTAAAATGAACGGACTGCATTTATTCAGTCCGCTCATTTTTTACAAGCAACTTAATATAATCTCGCAGGCTGTTTTTATTTCTTCTTCGGATATGGTGAGTGGGGGAGCAATACGGATGCAATTGGCAGCGAAGAGGAACCAATCGGAGAAGAGACCTTTTGCGAGGCAGGCATTTAATACCTGCATTACTTTATCGGAGCTCTCTAATTCTACCGCTATCAATAAACCTTTGCTTCTTATTGCCTTTATGGCAGGATGTATGAGTAAGCTATGAAATAGATTTTCTTTGGCTGGGACTGACTCCGTAAGTTGCTCGTTGAGCAATACCTGAAATGCTGCCATGCCGGCGGCGCAGCATACCGGGTGACCACCGAATGTAGTGATATGGCCCAGTACCGGATTGCTGGTGAGCGTATTCATTAATGGGGCCGAGGAAACAAAAGCGCCTAAAGGCATGCCACCACCTAATGCCTTGCCAAGCAAAAGAATGTCCGGAATGACACCATAATGCTCGAAGCCCCAAAGCTTACCGGTGCGGCCAAAGCCAGATTGTATCTCGTCCATTATGAGCAGCGTGCCCATGTCTGTACATTTCTTTCGCAGGCGTTGCAGCCATGAAAGTTGTGGTGTGATAACTCCGGCCTCGCCTTGTACTGTTTCTATTATTACGCAGGCAGTATGCGGGTTGACAGCATCTATTAATTCATCAGAATTATAATCGTAACGCCATATACCTGGCATGAGCGGGCGGAATGCATTGCGCCAGTATTCACTGCCCATGACGCTTAATGAGCCAAGGGTATTACCATGATATGCATTGTTGCAGCTAATGATATCTGTGCGGCCCGTGGACCTGCGTGCGAGCTTTAGAGCGCCTTCAGTGGCTTCGGTGCCTGAATTGGTAAAATATACACAGCTAAGTGAAGCAGGCAGATGCCTGGCAAGTAGCTCGGCGTATTTAACCTGCGGACTTTGGATAAGTTCGCCATATACCATGACGTGCAGGTATTGTTCTGCCTGCAGCTTTATAGCTTTTACTACTTCGGGATGGCTATGGCCTATGTTGCACACACTGATGCCGCCGATGAGATCGAGATATTTTTTGCTGTCAATATCGTACAGGTAATTGCCTGAGGCTGCGACGATCTCCAGGCCTACAGGTGCAGGAGAGGTCTGGGCTACATGCTGTTGGAAAAGCTGGCGTGTGTTCATGATTTAAAATAAATTATACGGGCTTTATACCAAGCTCCGCTGCCTTTTGTAACAAATATTCGTGTGCTGCATCGTAGGTGTTGGGTATAATGCCATCGAGTATTGCTTCTCTTACCGAGGTCTTGAGAATACCTACATCGCGGGAGGGCGGCAAGTTGAATAGCTGCATTATTTCTTCGCCACTGATGGGTGGCTGCCAATTGCGTATGCGGTCGCTTTCTTCTACTATTTTAAGGCGTTGTTTTACCAGCTCAAAATTTTCGAGATAGCGCTTTACTTTGAATTTATTCTTAGAAGTAACATCGCTCTCACAAAGTATCATGAGATCTTCAAGGTCATCGCCGGCATCGAAAAGCAGGCGGCGCATGGCAGAGTCTGTGATGTCTTCTTTGCTGAGGCTTATGGGGCGAAGGTGTAGGGCTACCAGCTTTGCTACGTACTTCATCTTCTCATTCTGCGGTAAGCGCAACTGGCGAAATATACGTGGCGTCATTTTTTCACCTACTACTTCGTGTCCGTGAAAAGTCCAGCCGTGACCTTCTTCAAATTTTTTGGTGGCCGGCTTGGCTATGTCGTGCAGTATGGCTGCCCATCTAAGCCACAAGTCACTGCTGCGAGCAGCAACATTGTCCAGTACCTGCAGGGTATGGTAAAAATTATCTTTATGCCCTTTGCCTTCTACTATTTCTACTCCGCTTAGGTCGGTAAGCTGAGGGAAAAATTCTTTCAGCAAGCCACTGCGAAATAGCAAGTCGAAACCAATGGAGGGTACCGGTGCGAGAATGATTTTGTTGAGCTCGTCGGTTATGCGTTCCTGCGAAACTATTTTTATTCGTTCTTTGTTCCGGCTTATTGCTTCATAAGTTTCTTTTTCCAGTGAAAAGCCGAGCTGCGTGGCGAAGCGTATGCCGCGCATCATACGCAGAGGATCATCGGAAAAAGTGAGGTCAGGATCGAGTGGAGTACGGAGGATTTTGTTGTTGAGGTCATCAATGCCATTGAAGGGATCTATGAGCTTACCATAGTTTGCTTTGTTAAGGCTTATGGCGAGGGTATTCACTGTATAGTCTCTTCTCTTCTGGTCGTCTTCTATAGTGCCTTCGCTTACCTCCGGCTTGCGGGAATGGTTCTGGTAAGATTCCTTGCGGGCGCCTACAAACTCTACATCAAAATCCCTGTACTTAAACTGGGCAGTGCCGAAATTTTTAAAAAAATTGACTGTGGGCCTGGATGGCAATGACGCGGCTACAGCATGAGCTAATGCAATGCCATCGCCTGTGCAAACTATATCTATGTCTTTGTCGGGGCGGTTTAGCAGCTTATCGCGTACAAAGCCGCCTATTATGTAGCAGCTGACCTTTAGTTCTGCTGCTACATTTGATATGCGCTCAAATAAATTACTTTCTTCTTTTGTACACGAAATGTCCATAATTGCCGCAAAGCTAAGATTAATCTTATGGTCTTAAAAT
>JAFDXS010000419.1 GCA_018267795.1 Bacteroidota bacterium
AGGTTGTACGTAAGCCTTTAATGTCTTTCAGACTATCGTACACTTTCAAAGCCTTTAAAAATAATTTTGTGGCAGCGTCAAAATTCGAATTTTTACCTTCTATTACCCCCAGGCTGTTATAGACATTAGCGACATCTGCAGGTTTGTTCAGATCCCGGAAAATTTGCAGCGCAGCATTTTCTCTTAGTTTCCCTATTTCCATCCGCCCCTCATTTACATCTATGTAGGCAAGCAACATCATTATGCGCGCCATGCCATATTTGTACTTACGTTGAGTAAAATAACTGAGCCCCCGGTTTAGAAAATAGGTAGCAGAATCCGGATTGGAATATTGGTAATGATCAAAGATGGCTCTATAGGCGACGACCTTTTCAGAGTCATTCTTTGCATTGTTTAATTTACTGAGAGATGCGGAAATACTACTTTGCGCAAAAGAAATATTAAATGATAATAGCAAAGTAACAAGAAGGCCCAATCTCATAACGTACAATTTCCTACATCTGTGTTTCAAGTATTGTTGCTGCAGACGGAATTGACCGACTACAGCTGAATAATATTTTATTATTCAGCTAAGCATTATCATATATGATTGGGTGTAATTGCGGAACTGTCCGCTATTTTTTGTCACTTTTTTTAGCTTCCATACTAAGAGTGGCATGTGGCACAGCTCTTAATCGGGCTTTGTCTATAAGCTTACCTGTTTGGCGGCAAATGCCATAGGTTTTATTAGCAATGCGTATAAGTGCTTTTTCCAGATTATTTACAAAAAGAATCTGTCTGCTGGCCAGCTGGCTTACCTGTTCACGCTCCATGGCGGCGCTGCCATCTTCCAGGCTTAAAGCACGATCTTCGTTTGCCGTGTCTTTCCCCCTCATCTGGTTCTGCAAGTAGAGTAATTCTTTTCTTGCAACCTCGAGGCGTGCATTAATGAGTTCCTTAAACTCGTTCAGTTCTTCATCGCTATAACGATATACTACAGCACCTGTGCTGTCAGTAGTCATATTATCAGTCAATGATTCTGTATCTGTATGTTTGATTTCGGGAGAGGCTTCTAACGAAATGTTTTTCTTTTCTTTTTTTACTGCTTCTTTTTTTATTGGCTTGCTCATTTTTTCCATTGCTTTACACGAAGGTCTTTACGCTTATACTATACACTTATTAATAGTGTGCCATATTGTTTTTTCCGCCGCAAAGATACTTCAAATTCTAAATAAATGCCATGTTAATCTTTGATTTATGTTAGAATAATTTCATTATGACATGGAACCATTGTTAAGACTAAAAGTTGGCAACGTTATTGCTCTTTTTTCTCCTTCCTGATGGCACTTATTTCGCCATTTCTTTCTATATATATAATTTCAATTTCGTTTAGGTCTTCAGTTAATGCCGACTTCCTCACGCCTTGTGTTGCGTCTTCTTCGCACACCAGGGCACGTACCATGTTTTTCGTTATAAAACTCCCATCTTTGTAAAGTAAAATTTTACGGCCCTCTACCAGACGGGCTATCGACTTGTTTTTCGCTATTAAATACCCTAGGAATCGATGCAATAATACTATACTTGTACACGCCACTAATGTGGGGACAACGGGGGAAGCGCCTACTACTGCACGGCTTAATATGGCACCAAGCAAAACAACAATAATGTTATCTAATGGCGTACGAATGCCAAAAGATCGCCTGCCGGATATGCGGATTAGTATAAGTGCAGCAAGAAAGATCATTATGCCCCTGGAAGTCATCTGGAGTGCATTCAGGTCTTTACCTTCCCCAAATATTTGTATTAACAGATCCATAATATTTTAGTTTATCTAAATACAGCTAAAATATTATTCCAACGGCTTACATATCATACTATCTAGCAAGTTTAAGACGCCAGCTCGCATGTCCTTTACCTCCTTTACGAAGATTTTCTAATTGTTTTTTAGTTGTACTCTCCAGGAAGTAGTTTATGGACGAAAGTTGCCCATAATCCGGCTCGGCTTCTTTGTCTATTACAAATCCTTGCTCTTTAAAGAATGCCCCAGCGTCCTCAAAACTTTGAAACTTATTTTCCTCTATTTTATGCTCTTCAAAGAAGCGCTGCAATTTGTCATTTATTTGCAAGCCAGATATATTTTCCTGTATGCGGGTATAGATATCTGCAGTTATCCAATAGCCGCCTCTTTTCTCAAGTGTGCGCTTTATTATGCTGCATAGCTTTTTCTTTTCTTCAAGATCGAGGTACATCAGTAGCCCTTCATTTACAATGGCAATCTCTCCCGGTGGAAAATGATTAACTACTTCTTCAAACTGAGCCTCATTCAAGGCGTTTAATGGAAGGATTTCTAATTTGCCTTTTGGAGCATCTGCTTTAGCCTGCAATGCAGTTACAAATTCTTTTTTTGTACTAATTAGCTCAGGGAGGTCGGTATCGATATAATAAACTTGTTTTTCATTCACAGCCTGCAAGCTGCGAAATGAAAAACCAGAAGAAAGCTCCAGGATATTGGTTATGTTGAGACCGGCAAGGAGTTCATTGATACTATGATAGCGCATTTCAAAATGTACTACTCTTGCCCAGAAGCCAAATTCCCGTTTGCTGAAATCAGGTTCATATTTTTCAGGAAGGGAGATTAATTCGGCGGCTTCTTTAGCAAAGGGAATGGTAGTATAGCCTTTTAGCAATAATAACGCCTTAGCCGAAGGGCTGATAGTAGTGAAACTACGGCCTGTAACATGTGATAATTCTGAATTTTCCATAGTGAAACTGTAAATGGTAAAATACAAAGGTAAAGATTATGCCACCCCGAATATTTAGGCTAAGTTTCTGTATAATGTAAAATATGATGTATTATATTGCAGTATATGCGTTTGCTATATGCTTTATCAATCTTATTTTCTCTTGCCTGGGTAACTGTTCA
>JAFDXS010000041.1 GCA_018267795.1 Bacteroidota bacterium
TATTATCTGTATATATAACTACATGAATATTTTTGAATTCCGAAGGAGAATAAAGCTGCGATAATGTAAGCAATGCAAATGCGCACTCATGAAAAATACCCTCATGGCCATAGCATTGAAATATGATGTAAGATTTTTGCTGGCTCATATTTTATTTGCTTGCCCACTTTGCAGGGTCATTATTCAAAAATTGTTCTGCTTTCACCAGGTCATCATGCAGCACGCGGTCTTTATCCATGAAGCTCACCTCTTTTCTGAAGTCTGCCCACAGGCTTTCCAGTGCTACCGATGATTTGGCTGGGTGCCTCATATCCAGTGCCTGCGCTGCGGTAAGCAGTTCTATTGCCAGCACACGCTGCACATTCAGTATTACACGGCGTAGCTTGGTAGCGGCATTGGCACCCATGCTTACATGATCTTCCTGTCCATTGCTACTCACTATACTATCTACTGATGCCGGGCTGCACAGTTGTTTATTTTGGCTCACTATCGCAGCTGCGGTGTACTGCGCTATCATAAAGCCGCTGTTCAGGCCCGCGTCCGGTGCCAGGAATGCCGGCAGATTGCGTTGTCCGCTTATTAATAAATATGTTCTTCGTTCAGATATATTGGCAATCTCAGCCATTGCTATAGCAAGAAAATCAAGGTGCAATGCCAGAGGTTGCCCATGAAAATTCCCGCCACTCATTATCGCATCCTCATCATGAAAAACAATCGGGTTGTCCGTTACAGAGTTGATCTCTGTATCTACAACATTGCTTACTGTATCGGCTACATCCTTGCTCGCACCATGCACCTGCGGCATACAACGGAAGGAGTAGGGATCCTGCACCTGTACCTTAGGCATATCTTGCAGTTCGCTGCCCTGCAGCAGGCTTAGTATTTTTTGTGCCGTAGCTATCTGGCCTTTATGTGGTCTTACACGGTGTATTGGATGTTTAAAGGGTTCACCCTTTGCCATAAAGGCATCTGCCGATAAAGCACCTATCACATCAGCCCAGGCCAGCAATCGCTTACTTGCCTGCAGCGCCCATACGGCATAGCTGCTCATAAACTGTGTTCCGTTCAGCAGGGCAAGACCTTCCTTGGCTGCCAGCGGCATTGGCTCCAGTCCTGTTTCTTTCAGCACATCCGCAGCTTCACGCTTTTGGCCCTTATAGCGCACTTGTCCCTTGCCAAATAGCGGCAGGCTCAGATGTGCCAGTGGTGCCAAGTCGCCCGAAGCTCCCAGTGAGCCTAATTCATATACTACAGGGTAAATGCCTTTGTTGTAAAAATCTGCCAGTCGCTGCACTATCTCGGTGCGCACACCACTGTAGCCCTGGCTCAGGCCATGTATTTTCAGCAGCAACATTAGTCGTACTATTTCTTCGGGCACCTCATCGCCCATGCCGCAGGCATGGCTGCACACCAGGTTTTCCTGCAGCTGCGCTAGTTCGTTAGGTTCTATGCGCACATTGCACAGGGACCCGAAGCCTGTATTTATGCCGTAGTAGGTATCGCCCTTGCTCAGTATATTATCGAGATAGCTGCGATTGGTTGCTATTTTCTGTAAAGCATCAGCCGATAGCTCCAGCTGATTGTAGCTTGCTAAATTATCTAAGGATATATGTGAAGGTAATTCCATGCTGCACGTTGGTTAACGGCAGCAAATGTACTTATTCAGCCGAACAGATTAAAGACTATTGCTGTTTTTGCAGGTCGCGCATTTCCTGTTTCTGTATATCTTCCTGTATCAGGGCGGCCATTTCCACTTCCACCCTGCGTTTAGGCACTTCTACTATGCGTCCTATTTCGTTCATATTCTTCATCAGTATTACAGTCGGCACATTCTCTATTTTATAGAGTTTGCTTTCTACATACTTTGCTTCCTTAGCGCGATCCACGCCATACATGGTGTAGTTCTTCATTGGGTAGGCGCTTGCCTGCAGTACTTTATATAGCTTAGGTAGTACGGTATAGGTATCATCGCACCAGGTACCCATAAACACTACTATCTCGTAGTTAGGCATATATTGCTTCAGGTATTTTACCGCTGCCGTATCCGGCATATATTCTGCCGCACCTCTTTGCAGCCAGCCAAAACTTGCTTGCTTCAGCAGGTCGTCAAATGTACATTCACCTTTATATACAGTTGCTTTTGTCTTTTTATCTTTCAATACATCGTAGTCCGATTGTGCCATTGCGTGCATACCAGCCATCATTAATAACGCCAGGAATATTTTTTTCATTACTTAGTTTTCAGTTTTTATTTAATGCGTTCCACTTATCAGGTATCACAAACCAGGCCAATCTTGCCTTACGAAAGGCTATTTTTTATTGCCTGCAGTTTGTTGCGCAGTTGCAATAAAGATTGTTTCAGGTCCACACTCTCTGTAGACATCTTCTTTTGTGTTTTTAGTTTGGTTTTGGCGCCATTTATTGTGTAGCCCCTTTCCTTCACAAGGTGGTATATGGTACGTATTTCTCTTACCTGTTCTGGTGTATAAAGACGGTCACCTTTGCGCGTAGTGCGCAGTTTCAGCCCAAACTCGTTTGTCCAGAAGCGTATATTAGAGGTCTTTACTTTAAACAATGCTGCTACTTCACCAATAGAGTAGTATTGCTTATCACCCGCCCAGCCGCTCAGTATGCCTGTCTCTTCTTTTTTCTCTTGTTTTTCCTTCCTGCTGCTTTTCTTCTCCTTCAGCACTTCTGCAGGCGCTTTAGTTTTTTCTTCTTTAGGTTCTTTTGCCTTCTTCACAGCACGGCTTTTGCCCACTGCATTTATCTGCTCTGGTATTATCTCTTCCCCAAATAACGTTAGTACACGTGCTTTCATTGCCTGTAAATTAATGAAAATGTTTGGAACGCTTTTATGAGAGGGTTATGGGTATAACATTTGTTTTATCGCAGCAAAGTTACATCTCCTTTCAGATTTACATCTTTGCCATATCTGTCTTCCAGGCTTAGCATCCAGAAGTAGGTACCTATATCGGCCCTTTTGCCATTCACAGTGCCATCCCATCCACGGCTGAAATCGCTGCTATGAAATACCTGTTGCCCCCAGCGATTAAATACCCTGAAATAATTTACTTTCCTATATCCTACACTTAGCGGCTTAAACTGGTCATTTTTCCCGTCACCGTTTGGCGAAAAGCCGGATGGTATAAAGTAAGATCCGTGGTCCACTACCCACACGCGTATAGTTGCATCACCTTCACAGCCGTAGGCACTTGTCACATGCACATTATAAATGAAGCGGCCTGTATCAGGATAGTAACCTATAGGGTCGCCCACAGGATCGTTCAGGTTAGTACTGGGTGTCCACAGGTATTGTGTACCCCCCTGCGGCTCAAACTGTATATGTTCTCCTTTTACTATGGTAGTGTCATTGCCTGCATTGGGCCTGAATTTATCTATCTGTATCTGCCGCAGCATGGTATCAGTACAGCCCTTTACATTCCTCGATATCAGCACTACTTTGTAGTCGCCGCCTACCTCGTAAGTATGTATCGGGTTCTCAACAGATGTTGTGTCACCATCCCCAAAGTTCCATTGCCAGTAGTCTATAGGTTTGTAGGTAGAACTTGTCTTGTCTGTAAAACTTATAGGTGAGCCCGGACACTGCAGCCCGTCATAGTTATACAATGCCCTGAAGGTTGGATATACTTTTACTATCCTGCTTATACTGTCAGAGCAGGTGGTATTCTTATTCACTACCAGCCTTACGGTATATATTCCCGTGTCAGGATATATATAGGTAGGCTCAAAGTCATCAGAAGTATCTGCTAAGGTGCTTTTATCGCCAAAATCCCAGTAGTAGGAGAAGCCGCCTTTACTCTGGTTTACAAAGTTCACTGTATAGTTCTGGCAGTTCACTATATAGGTATTAAATTCTGTGGAAAATTGCGGTATGTCCGCCACCACCGCTTTAGAGCAATTAGTTACCACAAACTGAAACTCCCTGCTTACTGTATTTATCATTTGGCCATTGCGCCATTCATGACAGCACACCGTCACTGCAAAGCGGCCTATTATATTGGGCTTGCCTGTTATCAGTCCCGTTCTGCTGTCTATCCGTATCTGCGGGTAGCCTGCCATCGGGTTTAGGTAGGTGTAGGGCAGCTTGTACGTAACGGGTATAAAGGGTGGTGGCAAGGGTATGGTAGGGGCACTTTGTGTATCTACACCGCCCGTATAGTCTGTACAAAACTCGTAGCTAAGCGAATCTCCGTCAGGGTCCACTGCCGAATGGTCATATACCAGCGGGTTATTGATGCATATTATTTGAGGCGGATAGTTTTTAAACTCTGCACTGTTATTGCAGGTGATCTTAGAGGGAGGTATAGTACAATAATAAGTAGCACCTATCGATGCCGGGTTTACTATATTTTGCACACTTCGGTTGCGGCAGCAGCGCTGGTACACAAAAGTATAGCCCCCGCTATTAGGCGGCAGATGATATCTTTTTATAAAAGTAGCCTTGTTAAGACAGGTAGCTGGCGGATTATTCACACATGAATTGGAGAAATTGGTTGGCACCAGTATCCTTGATGACAGGTGTATAGTATCATAGTTCAGTATAAATCCATTTGCATCCTTCAGTACCGGGTTGCCGTTACTGTCAAATATATTGATGTATGCGGGGTTATCTGCTGCTATGGCTGCGGGAATACCTGTAAGACAATCTTCATATATAATAAGCGTAAACTCATACCAATCGCCGCCAAGGCAGCGGTAGGTTACTTCACCACCTACTATATGGGTAGCCATTGCCGGGAAAGAAAACCAGGTAAGTAAAAGGGATAGGAATAATGTAAGACGGGCTTTCATCCGTGCCGTTATTAGTTATACAAGTTACAACAAATGTCTAATAAAATATTGTCACTTTTTTAACATATCTGCTTTTAGCGGCTTTCCTGTTGGTGTATGTGTAGCACGGTAATCATTGTATTGCTTTTTATAGGCTGCATTCTCCGGGTGGCTGTAAAAGTTAGTGGCAATATCTGCAAACTCTTTGTTATCCCAGTATTGCCAATGCACAAGTGCGCTTATGGGTATAATGCATAGCAAGGTACTTAAGCCCAGCAATACCCCCGAGCGGTATATCATATTGCAGTAATAGGTTTTCAACTCCTCTCCTGTTTTACGCTTCAGCATATAGGCAATGACAAATATTGCCAGGCAAATAATAATGCTTACCAGCAGGTAGAGCTGTGCATCAGGCCAGTACTGTACTTTTTGCAGGATAGCCTGTGGCGCAAAAGCCAGGCATATACCAGCTACTATTGAGAAAGGCAGGTTTTGTCGCTTTATGCTTTCATCGCTGAAAAAATAAAACCCAGCCAGCAAATACAATGCAGAGAGGATAGTGGTAACCAGTAACATAAACAGACCTGCTTCCGGCATATGAAGAAATTTCATTGCATATGCAATTATGAACAGGCAAGTAAAAACTCTTTCAGTCTTCATGGCAAGCAAAAATAACTAAGCTCGCTAATATCTATTTACTATAGCTTTTAAGTTTCCGGTTATATACATGGACACATTCTCTTCTATCAACTCTTTTTACTGTAAATTTGTTATCCTAATTAAAATAATTTCATGCAATTATCCGAGCTGTATGAGCGTGCGTTGCGGTTTGAGTTTCTGAGTGCTGATGAAGGCGTATTCCTTTTCGAAAATGCTCCGCTTACCGAATTGATGTATGTGGCCAATGAACTGCGAAAGGTGCAGGTACCACATGGCAAGGTTACCTGGATCATAGACAGGAACATGAACACTACCAATGTGTGCATAGCTAACTGTAAGTTTTGCAACTTCTATCGCATACCCGGTCATCCTGAGTCTTACATTACTGATATAGAAACCTACAAAAGAAAGATAGATGAAACCTTCCGCTATGGTGGCGAGCAGTTGCTGTTGCAAGGTGGTCATCACCCCGAGCTGGGTCTTGCTTTCTATGTGGATCTGTTTAAACAGCTAAAGGATATTTATCCTAACCTGAAGCTGCACGCACTGGGTCCGCCCGAAATTGCACATATAGCCAAGCTGGAAGGCATGAGCCATCGCGATGTATTGCTGGCGCTTAAGGAAGCAGGACACGACAGCCTTCCCGGTGCTGGTGCCGAAATACTGAACGACCGTGTACGCCGCCTTATCTCCAAAGGCAAATGCGGCGCACAGGAATGGCTGGATATAATGCACGAAGCACATAAGCTCAATATCACTACCAGCGCCACCATGATGTTTGGCCACGTAGAAACTTTATACGAGCGCTTCGAGCACCTGGTAAAACTGCGTGAAGTGCAGGCTAAGAAACCTGAGCATGCCAAAGGTTTCCTTGCTTTCATACCATGGACATTCCAGGATGTAGATACTATGCTGCGTCGCATACGTGGCACTAAGAACCTTACTACTGCCGAAGAATACATTCGTATGATAGCCCTCAGCCGTATTATGCTTCCAAATGTAAAGAACATACAGGCCAGCTGGCTCACTGTAGGCAAGCAAACGGCACAAATATGCCTGCATGCCGGCGCTAACGATTTCGGTTCTATTATGATTGAGGAGAACGTAGTAAGTGCAGCTGGCGCGCCACACCGCTTCACTTACAAGAGCATACAGGAGGCCATCCGCGAGGCAGGCTTCGAGCCGCAGCTCCGCAATCAGCAGTACGAGTTCCGCAAACTGCCTGAGCATATTGAAGAACAGGTTATCAATTACTAAACAACTATCGAATACATAAAAGAAAAGCTCCACATTGTATGGAGCTTTTCTTTTACTAAAAATATAGTTTTTAGAACCTGCTGTTCATCTGTTCAAACATTTCTTCTCTTTTTGCGTGCAGCACTTTTGAGTGTGCTATTGGCGCTTCCAGTGTATCATTCTTTATTGCTTCCATCGCTTCTGTTATAAACTCACTTATCGGCAGCCCGCCATGTGTTTGTGTTTTGTCTGGTCTCCTGTCATGTCCCAACTCCGTATCCGTGCTTGGTGGTGCTATCTCAAATACCTTTACACTTGTATCTCTCAACTGGTGGCGCAGCGATAAGGTCAATGAATGTATAGCAGCCTTCGTAGCGCAATACACAGGCATAAACGCCAGTGGTACAAACGCAAGGCCCGATGAAATATTAATGATCGCTGCATCCTGTTTTGTTTTCAGGTGTGGCGCAAACAGCGATGCAATATGCAGCGGCGCTATCAGGTTTGTATCTACCTCTGCATACACCCTGTCCAGGTCCACTTCTTGCGTCATATCACAGGTAAGCTGTATGCCTGCATTGTTCATTATGATATTAGTTTCAGGGTATTCCTTTATCACCCATGCGGCCAATTCCTTTCTTTGGTCTGTTACAGATACATCGCAAATCTTAGTTATCATGCCCGGATATTTTTCTCCCAGTTGCTTCAGCCTGTCTTCCCTTCTGCCACATACTATCACCTTACTGCCTGCCTTATAAAACTCCTCTGCAAATGCCAGTCCTATGCCCGATGTGGCGCCGGTTATCAGTATTGTGTTTCCTCCTATTTTCATAATTCTTCTTTTTCTGTTGTCAAATGTAAAGGCTATCGCGCTAAAAACTTTTGAAAATATATCTTTGTCTCTATGCTCATAGCGCTGCTTTGTTGTTTTGCTTTCCTTGCCGGCCTGGTAGATGCCATGGCCGGCGGTGGCGGGCTCATACAGCTTCCTGCTATGTTCATACTGCAGCCACAGCTTACACTGGTACAGACGCTTGCCACCAATAAAACAGCTTCCTTCTTCGGCACATCTGTTTCTGCTGTCCGTTACCTGCGCCGTGTAGATATGGACTGGCGGCACCTTGCGCCTATTATCATCAGCTCGCTCATCGGTTCTTTTGGCGGTGCCTTATTGGTTAGCTATATACATAAGGAGCAGTTCATGCCCTTTATCATTTGCGTACTTACGCTGGTTTTACTTTATACTGTTTTAAGAAGAAACCTCGGCCTGCACCATAATGTAAAAGCACTTTCACCATTTAAGTACTATCTGTTTGCCATAGCCACGGGCGGCATCATCGGTATGTACGATGGTATGATAGGCCCCGCGGCAGGCAGCTTTTTCATCTTTGCCTTTATCGTATTGTTTGGCTACGATTTCCTCCATGCCTCTGCTAATGCCAAGCTGCTCAATAGCATTGCGAATTTCTCAGCGCTTACTTTCTTTTTTGCCAGGGGCAATATTGTATGGCGCATTGCCGTACCTGTTTGCACTGCTAATATGTTGGGCAATTATATAGGCTCACACATAGCGCTGAAAAAGGGCAGCGCATTCATCCGCATCTTTTTTATAGTGGTGGTATTGGCGCTTATCCTTAAGCTCAGTTATGATTATCTATTACCACACTAATCATGATTACTGTTCTTTCGCAAGTTTAGCCCATAAGTATAATTAGTGGACAGTATCACATCATTACAGTCAAAATGCTTTACTACGCCTGTGTCTTCCAGTGCCACCACCCAGCAGGTATTCTGGTGCATGCCATAGTCTATTATGAAGATCGCATAGCCTCTTCCCAATGGCGTTTCTACTAATATGGCAGGGTTCAATTGCAGTATCATAATTATGATACTTTAAATACTATGCCATTATGAATAAAGCTATTGTTATATAGATAACTTACTAAGCCTTTGCACTGCTTCCAGTAAAGTATCTTCCTTTTTTGCAAAACAAAAGCGTATCAGTCTGTCATCCTTCTTATTACTGTAGAAGGCGCTTACGGGTATAGTAGCCACACCATATTCTTTAGTTAGCCATTGGGCAAATTCCATGTCGGGCATATCGCTTATCTGCTCGTAGCCCGCCACCTGGAAGTAGCTCCCGCCTGCAGGCTTATGTATGGTAAATGGTGTTTGCTTCATCAGCTCCAGGAAGTAATCACGCTTTTGCTGCATCATACTATGCAGTAGCGGTGCGTTGCTATTGCTTATATAATTGGCCAAGGCATACTGCCCCGGCGTGTTCACTGTAAAGCAAAGAAATTGATGTATCCTTCTGAAAGCTGTAGTAAACGCTGGCGGCGCTATACAATACCCTATCTTCCAGCCCGTATTATGAAATACCTTACCAAAGGAGAATAGTGCAAAGCTCCGCTCCCGCAGCTCAGGTTGCTGCAGTATAGATATATGCTTCTGTCCGTCAAAAATTATCTGCTCATACACCTCATCCGATAATATTACAATATCAGTATCCCGAACTATTTCAGCCAGTGCATCCCAATCTTCCTGTGTCCACACTGCGCCCGTGGGATTGTGCGGCGTATTTATTATTATAGCTTTTGTTTTGTTTGTTACAGCTGCTTTCACCTTATCCCAGTCCACATTAAACTCCGGCGCAGATAATGATACAGGCACTACGCGCGCACCATTCATTTCTATATTTGGTATGTAGCTATCGTATGCAGGTTCCAGCACTATCACCTCATCACCCGCTTGCAGTACCGCAGTAAAGGCAGTATATATAGCGTATGTTGCGCCTGGTGTTATTGTTATCTCAGTATCTGCATCTATATCCAGGTTGTAGCGCTTCTTAAAGTCACCTGCCACTGCCTGCCGCAGCATTGGCAATCCCGGCATGGGCGCATATTGGTTATAGCCGGTACTGGCTGCTTCATACAGCAATTTACCCAGCTGCTCATCTATAGGATAATCAGGAAATCCCTGCGAAAGATTTATAGCACTATGCTGTTGTGCCAATGCACTCATCACGGTAAATATAGTAGTGCCCGTAGCCGAATGCTTCTGCGGTAATTCCATGCTGCTATAAAAATTTCTCGCCCTTATTGCGTTTCACTTCAGCTACATATTCTTTTATCTGCTGCTCCCTGTTGCGCTCGCATATCAGCAGCACGTCCGGTGTATCTACTACTATAAAGTTCTCCAGCCCCTGTAGTACTACCAGCTTATCGTTTGGTGCTTTTATCATGCATTCCGTAGCGTCTATCACCATCACATTATCACCATATACTGCATTTCCCAGGTAGTCTTTTTCAGAGTTCTCGTATGCCGACTCCCATGTACCCAGGTCGCTCCAGCCAAAGTAGCTCGGTATCACGTACACGTTCTTGGCCTTCTCCATTATACCGTAGTCTATTGATATATTTGGGCATTGCGGGTACTGGTTGTTTATCACATCGTGTTCTGCAGCTGTATTATATACATCTTTAGCCTGCAAAAATACTTCATGCATTTCAGGCAGGTGTTTTTCTATAGCATTGTAGATGGTATTTACATTCCATACAAATATGCCTGAATTCCAAAGAAAATCGCCGCTCTTCAGGAAGGTACGTGCCAACTCCAGCGATGGTTTTTCTGTAAAAGTTTTTACTTTATATACCCGATCCAGTTCTTGCTCGGTATCATATTGTATATACCCATAGCCCGTGTCAGGGCGTGTAGGCTTTATACCCAGCGTCAGCAGCGCATTATGATTGGCCACAAATTCCAGCGCATCGAGCGTAGTGCGTTCAAAGGCCTGCTCATCCATTATCAGGTGATCAGCAGGACTCATTACTATATTCGCATTGGGGTTCAGCGCCATCATCTTATGAGCAAAATAGGCAGCACAAGGTGCTGTATTCTTCCTCGATGGTTCGCTTATTATATTCTCGTCGCTTATCTCAGGTATCTGCTTCTTCAAGGTAG
>JAFDXS010000420.1 GCA_018267795.1 Bacteroidota bacterium
AAGAAGATACAGAAGCAGCAGCGAAGAACGTGGTATGCAGTACACAATACTTTAAACTGGCGGAAAGTCTGGGCGGTGTGAAGAGCCTGCTGTGTCACCCTGCTACTATGACCCACAAATCGATACCTGCTGAGAAGCGCCAGGCCGCAGGTGTAGCTGATAGCCTGATACGTCTGAGCGTAGGACTGGAAGACGCACAAGACCTGATACGCGATATAGACCAGGCACTGAACAAAGTATATACTACTGTAGGTGCAGAGAAAATTGCTGCATTTCAATAACAACAATTATCACTAAAAAGAAAACTAACTGTTTATCCAAAAAATTTCAAAACATGTCTATTCAAAATCAACAAACGAAACTGAACATTGGCCTTTTTGGCTTTGGTGTAGTAGGTGAAAGCCTGTATAAGGTATTGCAAAGCAATTCTTCGCTGAACGCGCAGATAAGCAAAGTGTGTATAAAACACCCGGAGAAAAAAAGAAATGCACCTGCTGAACTGTTTACCACTAACCCTGAAGATATACTGAAGGATGAAAGTATAAACGTGGTGGTGGAGCTGATAGATGACTCTGAAGCAGCACTGCACATAGTAAGCACCGCACTATCCAACAAAAAAGCGGTGGTAAGTGCTAATAAAAAGCTGATAGCAGAACACCAGGGCAGCCTTCTGGAGCTACAGCAGATATATAATACGCCCTTCCTGTACGAAAGCGCCTGTTGTGCATCAATACCGGTGATACGCAACCTGGAGGAATACTATGACAACGATCTGCTGCAAGGTATTAACGGTATAGTAAATGGTTCTACCAATTACATACTGACGCGTATATCAGAAGACGGGCTTGACTTTGCACAGGCGCTGAAGCTGGCACAGGATGAAGGCTTTGCAGAAAGCAATCCTGCGCTGGATGTGGAAGGTAAGGACGCAGTGAACAAACTGACCATATTGCTGACACATGCTTATGGCCTGGTAACACATCCCGAAACAATAGTGCATACGGGCATACACAAGCTGCATGAGGAAGATGCTATCTATGCTAAAGAGAAAGGTTATGAAATAAAACTGGTGGCACAGGCTAAGAAACTGGAAGATGGGAAGATAGCAGCATTTGTTTTGCCGCAGTTCCTGAAAAAAGATAGCCAGTTGTATAATGTGCGCAATGAGTATAATGGCGTGATAATAGAGAGCGGCCTGGCAGATAAGCAATTCTTTTATGGCAAAGGTGCAGGTGGCTTCCCCACGGCTTCAGCTGTATTGAGCGATCTGTCCGCATTGCGCTATGATTACCGCTATGAGTATAAAAAATTGCGCTACCAGCAACCTGCCGAACTGAGCAATGATTTTTATCTGCGCGTATATGTAAGCTTCGATGCGCTCTTCCAGGTGCCGCATGAAATATTTGAGCACATTGACGAATGGAGCAGCAATAACAGGCGCTGCAGTGTAGTAGGTATTATACATTTCTCCAAGCTCGTAAACAATGATTGGTGGAAACAGAACAATACATCGCTACTGGTACTGCCGGAGGCTATAGTACCTTATACACCAAAAAAATCTGTACAGAAAGAAAGAGAACTGGTTTTTGCCTAAAAACGCTCGGCCATACCGAGACCGAATAATGCATAATCATAAACAGCAGGATCATCCGGGTTTAAGTCCCGTAAATGATAAGTGAGCTGCAGGGCATTTTGCCAGTTGGATTTAATGTTGTCGAGCAAGCCTAAGCGGTGGGCTACGCGCGCGACGTGCACATCCAGGGGACAAACAAGCTGGCGTGGATTTAGCTTATACCATATTCCAAAGTCTACGCCGCTTGTATCCCTGCGGACCATCCAGCGGAGATACATGTTGAGCCGCTTGCAGGCAGATTTGCGGGCAGGGGTTGAGATGTGTTTTATAGTACGCTCGGGGTGCTCTATAGAAAAGAAATAATTGTGAAAATGTATGAGGGCTTGTTCTACCGTGTCTTCTTTATATTTTTTTTCGGGCACGAAGGCATCTTCTAATGAGTTGTGCTGCTTGTAGTGGTATTGAAGAAACTCAATAAAATAAAGCAGGTCTGTAGCATTGAAAGTGCGGTGTACAAAATGTACGAAAGGCTTGAGGTCTGTATCCTTGTGATTGAGGATGAAATCATGTGGTTTATTATCCATCCACTGCATTAGCTTTTTGCAGTTGTTGATGATGGTAGTGCGATTGCCCCAGGCAAGCACAGCAGCAAATAGGCCGGCTATTTCTACGTCTTGTTTTTTAGTAAATGAGTGTGGTATTTGTACCGGGTCTTTATCTATAAAGCCGGGTTGGTTATATAGCTTTACTTTCTCGTCGAGCAACTTCCTTAGTGATCGTATGTTGCCTTTCTCATTATCCATCCGCTGCAAATCGAAAAATAAATTTATTAGGGTACTATTACCTTTTGTTTACCAGGCTCTATGCGAAACTCTATAGTATTGCTGCAATCGTGCGCATCACCATCAGTCTGCATTAGTTTTAGCTGCGGATTTGATACGACTATCTTCTTTGCGCGGAAATGCTGCACATAGCGACTACCTAATATTTTGCCCTGTGCTATACGCAAGGCGAGCAAGCCACCAAATACTTTAGGAAAGCGACGAATAATCACTACATCAAGCAGGCCATCTGTCCAGCTGGCATTGGGCGCTATTTTGAAGTCGTAGCCGAATTGTTGTCCGTTGGCTACGTTTATAATAAATGCACGTTCGCTTATTTCCTTACCATCAATGTTCATGGTAAAGTGGCGCTCCTTGTAGAGCCACATATACTTGGTAACAAGCCAGCTATATACTGCAAAGCCACGACGCAGGCTTTTCGAAAATTTCTTTGATATGAGCGCATCGAAGGCTACGCCGGCATTGCTTATGAACAAGTGTTCATT
>JAFDXS010000421.1 GCA_018267795.1 Bacteroidota bacterium
TATATGGAACTTTACAAAGACTGCAGGTGCTGCAGTGCCCCAATCATCCACAATAATGATAAAATAAACCGTATGAAACCTACTCTTATCATATTATACGTGGTGATGCTGCTGAGTATTACTGCGAAGGCGCAATATACCGGCCAGGGAAAAATTGAGTATGAACGTAAGATAAACGTGCAGCGGCAATTTGATGACATGGAAGATAATGAATGGATACAACGTATAAAATCGCAGATACCAAAGTTTAAGGTTAGTTATTTTGATCTGTATTTCAATACGTCCAAGATGCTGTATAAGCCGGGCAAAGAAGCGCCGGACAATAAGGCGTTCACTATGTTTGGAAATGGCCCGGCATCTGATAATATAGTATATACTGATGTGAAGAATAAGCGAGTACAAGCGAACAAGCAGGTATATGAACAAAAGTTCATTATACAGGACAGTATGCGTAAACTGAAGTGGAAGATAACAGATGAGATAAGGACCATAGCTAACTTTAAATGCCGCAAAGCTGTAAGTAAAATATGTGATTCAGTTTATGTGGTTGCTTTTTATACTGATGATATACTGGTGAGCGGCGGCCCTGAAATGTTTAGCGGCTTACCAGGAATGATAATGGAGCTTGCTATACCACGATTATACACTACGTGGGTAGCAACAAACGTCGAATTGATAGTCCCGAAAGAAACAGACTTTACTATACCGGAGAAAGGGAAGAAGATAACACAAAAGGAACTGACTGAAAAGCTGCAGGAAAGCCTAAAAGACTGGGGCAAATCTGCACAACGAAATATATGGTGGTGTATGTTGTAGAAACAAAGCCGGTCTCTAAGACCGGCTTTGTTTTATTATCCTATTGCTTGCTTTAGGTCTTCTATCAAATCGTCTTTGTCTTCTATACCTACGCTTAGTCTTATCAGCGAATCTACAAGGCCATTCTTTACGCGCTCTTCGCGGGGAATGGAAGCGTGTGTCATGGTAGCAGGGTGACCGATAAGAGATTCTACGCCACCAAGAGATTCTGCAAGGGAGAAGAGTTGTGTTTTCTTCAGTACCTCTACCGCTGCATCTATACTGTCATTCTTCAGTGTGAAGGATATCATACCGCCGAAGTCGCGCATTTGTTTCTTTGCAATAGCATGGTTAGGATGATCTTCAAAGCCTACCCATAATACCTTGCCTACCTTGGGATGAGAACGCAGGTAGTGGGCAATAGCTTCACCATTCTCACAATGGCGCTGCATACGAACATGAAGCGTTTTTATGCCACGTAGTACCAGCCAGCAATCGTGAGGGCCGGGTACTGCACCGCAGCTATTCTGTATGAAACGCAAGCGTTCCTCTAATGCAGCTTCTTTCATTATCAGTGCGCCATGTACTACATCAGAGTGGCCACCAAGGTATTTGGTAGCAGAGTGCAACACTATGTCAGCACCCCAATCAAGCGGGTTTTGCAGGTATGGTGATGCAAATGTGTTATCTACTACTGTGATGAGATTATGCTTTTTGCCTATTGCGGCACATGCTTCTATATCTATAATATTCAACAGCGGGTTAGTTGGTGTTTCCACCCATATCATCTTCGTGTTGCTGTTTACATATTGCTCAATGGTAGGCGCATCGTGCATGCTTACAAAGTGAAATTTGATACCGTAATTAGCAAACACTTTTGTAAAGATGCGGTACGTACCGCCATACAGATCGTTTGAAACGATTACTTCATCGCCGGGCATCAGCAATCTTGCCACTGCGTCAGTTGCTGCCATGCCACTTGCAAAGCTGAGGCCGTAGTTGCCGTTCTCTATATTAGCCAGTGCATTTTGCAATGCCGTGCGTGTTGGGTTTTGCGTACGTGCATATTCATATCCCTTATGGTCGCCGGGTGCTGCCTGCACATAAGTGGAGGTTTGATAAATGGGTGTCATGATGGCGCCCGTAGTTGGGTCCGGTTCTACACCGGCATGTATGAGGCGCGTGCTTAATTTATGCTTTTTGTTTTCCATGCATCTTTATGTTATAACCGCAGCAAAGGTAATTATTTGTATTTGCTAAACATTTTGCAGTAATATGTAATAGATAGCTTCTTTATTCATAGCTCAAAAACTGTTATTATTGAGTAATTTTAGGCAATGGAAAAGTCAAACGTTCGTCCGACAGATGAGCTGAGTCCGCAGGAGAGAGATTTCGAGAATACCATTCGTCCGCAAAACATAGAAGAGTTTGCCGGGCAACCACAACTAATTGAGAACCTTCGCATATTTATAAAGGCCGCCAACATGCGTGGCGAGGCACTGGACCATGTACTGTTTCACGGCCCTCCCGGCCTTGGTAAGACTACGCTATCGCGCATAGTGGCCAATGAGCTGGGTGTGAACATACGCGAGACCAGTGGCCCGGTGATAGAGAAGCCCGCTGACCTGGCAGGATTACTTACCAACCTGGAGCCGAGGGATGTGCTCTTTATAGATGAGATACATAGGCTGAGCACTGTGGTGGAGGAGTATATGTATGCCGCCATGGAAGATTTTAAGATAGATATAATGATAGACAGCGGGCCGGCAGCACGCAGTGTACAGATCAATCTTAATCCCTTTACGCTGGTGGGGGCTACTACCCGCTCCGGCTTGCTTACTGCACCATTGCTTTCGCGCTTTGGTATCAAATCGAGACTGGAATACTATACGGCTGATATACTGCAGGGTATAGTAATGCGCTCGGCACACTTGCTGAAGGTGCGCATAACATCGGACGCTGCTATGCAGGTGGCAAGTCGCAGTCGTGGTACGCCACGCATAGCTAACGGCCTGTTGCGCCGTATGCGCGACTTTGCACAGGTGCTGGGCAATGGCGTAATAGACCTGGCAATAGTAGAGCATGGACTGCGCGCCCTGAATGT
>JAFDXS010000422.1 GCA_018267795.1 Bacteroidota bacterium
TAGCCAAAATAAAATCAATGGGCATTGCCGGGGTTGACCCTTCTATTATGGGCGTAGGGCCTGTACCTGCTTCACTTAAAGCACTAAGTCGCGCAGGACTCGAAGTAAGCGATCTTGACCTGGTAGAATTAAATGAAGCTTTTGCGTCGCAAAGCATTGCCTGCATTCGCGACCTGGGGCTGGAAGCGGCAAAGGTAAATGTGAATGGAGGGGCTATAGCTATAGGCCATCCATTAGGTTGCAGCGGTGTACGTATATCCACTACGCTACTGCATGAGTTGAAACGCCGTGGTGGCAAGTATGGCCTGACTACTATGTGCATAGGTGTGGGGCAGGGTTCTGCTATTATTTATGAAATGGTATAAGTTTAATTAAATCGATCTCAGTTTTGAAAATAGATATTCATACCCATATCATGCCGGAGCATATTCCGGACTACTTTAAAAAATTTGGCTACGGTGAATTCATTCACCTGGAGCATCACAAGCCTTGCTGTGCACGCATGATAAAAGGCGACAAAGTTTTCCGGGAAGTAGAGCAGAACTGCTGGGACCCAAATATACGCATGAAGGAAATGGACATGACAGAAGTTGGGATGCAGGTGCTTTCCACCATACCTGTCTTGTTTAACTATTGGGCTAAGCCTGAGCATGGACTTGAAACAGCGCGCTTCTTTAATGACCATATAGGGTATTGCGTAGAACAACATCCCTCACGTTTCATAGGTATAGGCACTGTACCTATGCAGGATATAGACCTTGCTATAAAGGAAATGGAACGATGTGTGAAAGAACTAAAAATGCCGGGCATTGAATTGGGCTCAAACATCAATAAAAAGAATCTTAGCGACCCTTCATTTGAACCTTTCTGGCAAGCAGCAGAGGAACTGGGTTGCTGCATATTCGTTCATCCCTGGGAAATGATGGGCGAACAGGATATACAGAAATATTGGCTGCCCTGGCTGGTAGGTATGCCGGCAGAAACTGCAAGAGCGATAAGCTCCATGATATTTGGCGGTGTGTTACGTCGTCATCCAAAATTGCGTGTGGCATTCGCACATGGTGGCGGCAGCTTCCCTTTCACAATAGGCAGAATAGAACATGGCTTTAATGTACGTCCTGATCTTTGCGCTATAGACAATGATATAAACCCTAGAGAATATCTTGGTAAGTTCTGGATAGACTCTTTGGTGCACGATCCCAAAGCGCTTAATTACATTATAGATGTAATAGGCCATGATAAAATATGCCTGGGTAGTGATTACCCCTTCCCATTAGGCGAACATCATCCTGGCAAGCTGATAGAAAGCATGGATTATTCAGCCGAGCTAAAAGAACAATTGCTAGCAAAGAATGCACTGAAATGGATGAACATACAGCTCTAGCGTTAAGATAAATGTAAGGCCCCTGGTTCATTTGGTTAGGATATGGCATCAGGGGCCTTCTGCTGTAGGAATACAGAGATTATCAAATCATATTGAGGGAGGGATTAGTGACTTATCCGTTAGCTGCATTCGCAGCTCTTTTCTTTTCATCTTCAGCACCACCGCTGCGCCTTCTTACCGGGGCAACAGTATTCTTTCCAAAACGATATGTAAATGAAATACTTACCTGCCGTGTATCTCGCTTTGCCACAAAAGATTCATCATAATTGCTATAGTATGATATAGCACTTGGATAGCCATGCCAGAATATATCCGTTGCGTTTAAACGAATAACTGCGCGTTTGTTCAAAATATTCTTTTGCACACCAACGTTAAGCATTGACATAGCATCCAGATTCATATAGCCGTATAATTGCGGCGCCTGGTAAAAGAAACTCAATTCCGCAGACCATTCTTTGGGCAACAGGAAATTATTTACCGTATTCACATCAAAGGTAGGTTTGCCTTTATTAAGCGTGCTATTAGCAAGATCCCCTTCATAATAGCTGTAATAAGCATTAAGGTTAGTTACATTGCTCCACCATTTTGTAAACTGAAATGTATAAGCGCAACTCAGGCCAGCATATTTCATGGTAGCAATATTTCTGCTCGTCTGTATTGTCACCTTATCCGGACCAGGCAATAGCACCTCAGTTATTATATCATGCGTTATGCTGAAAGACAATGTAGTAATAAATCTCTGCTTATAGGTGTGTGATAGCTCCGCGGCATAGGTAAAAGCCGGACGCAGGTAAGGATCTCCTTCTTTATATGTGGTAGGATCACTATAAAATTTATAGGGGTTTAATTGCTGATAATCGGGTCGTTCAATTCTCCTGCTAATGGAAAGCCCAAGGTCATTATTTTTATCTATATGCCTTTGAATAAATATGCTGGGGAATAACTGTAAATAGCTTGTATCAGACTTCTGACCAGTTATTTTTTCGTTCCCTTTAATGTTACTTTGCTCCAATCTTAGTCCCAGTTGCATGCTCCATTTACCAATATTCTCTGCGCCGTTTATATAAGCAGCGTTAATATTTTCATCGTAGATGTAATGATCACTTTTGGTAGCGTCGTATGTTTTACTCCCGCTGCTTTCGTCATAAAACATCGGTTGATTATCAGAACTTACAAAGCTCGTCTTCAGGCCTGCTTCTATTTTCCCATTCTTAATAGGATTCGTATAGTCAGCTTTAAATGATCGTATCTGTGTTAACCCTGAAATATCTCCATACAAAATATAAGGTGCATGTGCTGTTATGCCATCAGGCATGAAATAACTGGTAGTGAGTGTCTGGATATTTTTATTCCAGTAGCGGGCATAATCTGCGTCTATCGTCAGTTCTCTTCCTGTACTATCAAAAGCATGTTTCAGGTTAGCGTTTACAGCATAGTCGTTCCATTTGTTGCGTGCATCATTGTTAGTAGTAAAAAATGAATCTATTTGCTCTGCATTTATTGCATTTAATG
>JAFDXS010000423.1 GCA_018267795.1 Bacteroidota bacterium
GTTATATAACGACTTGTGCCGGGCAATCCGCTGTTTTTATGCTCAGTGCATTCTAAGATTACCTGAACGCGGTTTCCTTTTTTAGCCATTTCTTAAGAAGTTTATTACTTTATAAAATTTAATTAGATAGTCTGACCTTGTTCACGCAGTTCTTTTACCACGTTCATCAATCCTCTTTTGTTGATAGTACGTATAGAATCAGCAGTAAGTTTCAATGTTACCCAACGGTCTTCTTCTGCTAAGAAGAAACGCTTTGTCTGCAGGTTAGGCAGAAAACGACGCTTTGCTTTCTTGTTAGAAAAAGATACTTTATGACCGGTTACAGGCTTTCTACCAGTTATCTGACAAACACGTGCCATGGTTATTATTTTTTTAGGACTGCAAAGGTCATTCTTTTTTACTGAATGACAAAATATTTTAGAAAAAAATTAAAAACTAAATATAAACAGTTCTAAAAACCTACTTTCAGTTCTCAATCAGGGGCAAAGGTCCTTATTTTTTATCAAATAGACTATTTTAGGTTAGATATATTATTTATTAATTATTTTTTCGTTAAACAATATCAAAACCTTACAAAAAGTTGCAAAATCCCACCCTTTAAAGGTTGCATTTACAACTATTAGAATAGTATTTTGCAGCGCTAACCATGAAAAAGAATATAGCATATCTTAAGGATGTTAAGATTCTGTTCCTTGTTTATATTATAAACATATCCGCTTGTATTTTTTTTATATATAATAGGATACACGGTATCAATGAATCTCAGCGTTGGGTAAACCGTACCATTCGTACACAGCTTTACCTCGAGCAGTCACTTTCTTATCTTAAGGATGCGGAATCGGCACAGCGTGGGTTTTTGCTTACGCAGGATTCTGCTTTTCTTCAGCCATATTACGGTGCCTTCGAAAATACTAACCAGGCCATTCATTATGTAGATAGTCTCACCAAAGACAATCCAAGACAGCAAAAGAATTTATTATGGTTGCAGGGCTTAGTAAATGGCAGATTCTTATTATTCAATCAGATATTTCAGAGCTCAGATTTCTTTAACAAAACCCCTGATGAAAAGAGGCAGCAATTACTAAAGGGTAAGACAGAGATGGATAGCGTGAGAAATTGTATTGCCAAAATGCTAACAGAAGAAAATGCTCGCCTTAAAGAACGACAGGACAAGAAGAACAGGTATATCCAGGTTACGCTCAACTATTCACTTGCTTTAATGGTTTTCTCGGTCGCCATTATTACATTTTGCTATTTCTGGCTGGTCAGGGAACTCAATAAGAATATGTCGGGCACTGGAGAGCAAAACTCTTACAAAAATCCCCGGCATTCGTAACTTAGGTCCTTTGTTTAAGCTATTTCCGGCAGTAATAAATGGTCAAGGTCTTCTATGCCTGTAATGTTTTCACTTACAAAACCTTCCCCATATCTTACACCTATTCGTTTGCCCCAGGTAGCATCCCTGTATTCTATGTTTTTCAGGAAACCCTCAGTTGCAATATAGGTTATCGGTTCGTTCGATTTAGGATCGTGAAACTGGCTTTTATAGCATTTTATAGCCTCCATTTTCTGCTCAAAGCAGTCAGTTATATCTACTATAAAGGTTGGCTCGGCAGGTCTATCCTGTATCATATGGAAAACGCGCTTTGGCCGCCATGCCTCTTGTTCTTTTCCATCCTGTTGTGTGCTCACTTTGCGCAGCCCGGCTAGGAAGCAGGCATCTGCTATTAGTCTGCCACCCTTGCCATGGTCGGGGTGGCGGTCGGCCAGTGCATTAGCTATTATTATCTCTGGTTTGTATTTACGTATGTATTGCACCAGTTTTAGTTGATGTTCCTGGTCGTTTTTAAAAAATCCATCTGCCATACCTGCATTTTCACGTATTGCTACACCCATAGCTTTTGCTGCTACCTGTGCTTCTTCCAGCCGCAGTTCCGGTGTGCCGCGTGTGCCCATTTCGCCCTTTGTCAGGTCCACTATGCCTACAGCTTGCCCCATGCGGGCATGCTTTATCAGGGTGCCTGCGCAGCTTAGTTCTACATCGTCAGGGTGGGCAGCTATTGCCAGTATATGCAATTTCATGGCGCAAAAATAGCGGATTAGCTTATTTCCCTTTCAGATTATTTGCAATAAGAATATCAGTAAATCCAATTAAGAGGTCTGGTTAATTGGCTCTTGCCCGTAGCTGCTGCACTTGCAGGTTATAGTGATGCGCATTATAGGCCTCTATTTCCTGCACCACTGTTTCTATATCTTTATCCCTGTCAGTGGGGTCATATTCGCGCTTCAGGTTATTGCTGAAGATCAGTGCTACAGATTGCCATATAAAGGCATTAAATCCGCCTTTCAATTCTTTTATTATGTGAAAGCAGTTTTGCCCCGTTTGCCGGTCTATTAGCTTTACCAGTATTTGTCCCTGCGTTATGGTCAGGTCTTGCAGCTCACCCTTAAAGCGGCTGTTCAGTTGTTTTTCTATGCCTTTCAGGTATGCCTTGCGCGATTTTTTATCCGGCAGTTTGGCCATGTTAGCATCTACGTCGCGCAGTATATCGGCTGCCACTACTGCATAGGGATACACTTTATATACATTATATCGCAGCTCTTCAAATTTCGCCCGCTGTGCAGCATAGCGGGGGTCTATTTGGCCTATTTTTATTATATCTGGCAGGAAAACCATTGGTATAGTATCTCCGTTCTCTACTACAGCGCCCAAACGTATGGTGTCATTTGCACTGTGTTTTTGTGCAAATACTTTCCCGGTGTTTATAAGTAGTAAACCAAGACACAGCCATATCCCTATGAGTTTCACTGCCATATTCTCTACTGTAAATTTCCTCTTTTTTAATGGTATTATAATGTTGTTCACAATAAATATTAAAAAATAACCTGTTAAAA
>JAFDXS010000424.1 GCA_018267795.1 Bacteroidota bacterium
AAGCATGGCATGGGCGATGCCGCGGATGAACGCTTGTTTCATGCCTATTTTACAGAAGGCAAGGATATGAGTGACCATGAAGTGCTTGCACAACTGGGAACCGAGATAGGCTTGGATGCTGCTGAAGTAAAACAAATGCTGCAGACAGATGCCTATGCACACGCAGTGCGTACAGACATAGCTACAGCGGAACAACTGCGCATAAGCGGCGTGCCCTTCTTCGTACTGGATAATAAATATGGCGTATCCGGCGCACAACCTGTGGAGCTATTCAGCAGTGCACTGCAGCAGGCATGGGCAGAGCATACGCCAATAACGACAATAAATGATGTGGCAAACGGAGCCACCTGCGAGCCGGGTGGCGAGTGTTAGATGAAGCAAGAGCAGGCTATATGCCTGCTCTTTTTTTAACTTTCTTCGTCGTAATAAATCTTGTAGTATTTCTTTCCTGTCAGCTCATCATAACCCTTTTCTATCAGGTCTTTATCGCCGTGAATGTAAATATGGAAATTCCTGTCGAGCTTAAGAACACTTTTAAAAACGCGTGCCTGCTTCTTTACAGCTTGTAGCGAGATATCGAAATTGTCCGGGATATCTATATCGTTCGTTTCTGAATAACTTTCTTCAAAGCGGCGAAAAGAATTTATCATACCGGGATCCTGGAAAACATGTTTTTCAAACTCTGCTTTATTAAACGCTTCCTGGTCTTTAAAATACTCTACTGATTTATTGAGCAGGTCTATCTGGTCAGTTTTAGATATGTCGTGATCCTGTGTCACCTGCTTGGTGATGAACTGCTTGGTGAGGTTAAGGAACTGGTTGGTCTGATAGTATTCATTTGCCTGTGGTGCTACGCTAAGAAAAGTTTCCTTCCAGAATACTGCTTCTTCGCCACGATTGTTACTATCATATATCAGCACATCAAAACCTTCTTCTGCACGTGTTGGGAATACGAGACAGGCTTTATCGAACTTTGTAAGCTCTACCCCCTCGCGCATAATGAGCGAGAAGTCTGCATCTGCAACGGATAGATCGAGGAAATTGCTTTTAGTTTCTGTTTTGTATAAACCAAGTGCGTCGCAATAAATACCATTTACCAGGCAATTCTGAAAGAGACAAACGTATAGTTCACCTTCTTTTATCTTAGGATGCATTGAGCTCTCATAGAGATGCTTCGCAATGTTTGCAGAGTTTTTGTGAAAGGTATCAGTCTCTGCAAACGTTTCCAGGCAAAAATTATATACCTCATTATAATCAAGCGAAGAAAGGTGATGAAATGCATACTTCTCTGACTCCATACTGAACTTAGATAAAAAAGGCTCTTTTATTTTGCGCCGGTCATCTTCGCTAATTTCCAGTGGCTGTTTGGAGATGGTGAGTTCGCCACCTGTACCCTTATTGCCTACTATATGTACGGAAACTTTTTTGAGTATAGCGTCTGTTAAGTCCATTATTATTTGGTTAAGCTATTAAATCTTACGAGGGCAAAAATATTTTATCTGCGCGTATAAAATGATGTAAATAAATAAGATAGATTTAAAAGTGGCATTAGGGTCTATAACATTGGTCAAATGGCTATTGGCAGATAAAGATAAATCTCTTACATTCAAATATTCTTAACCTTAAAAAACCTTCTTATGAAAAAAATTCCCTTGCTTTTCCTGCTTGTATTGGTTTCGTTTTGGTCTCAGGCTCAGACCTCTGTACAAGTAAATACTGCAACTATTGGAACTGGATGTTCTGTTACCTTGCAATTTCACGCTTATACATCCACATGTCGGGATTTAAATATTCAATCGATTCCAGTCGTAGTGGGTAAAGGTTTTTATACCTTTTCAACAACAAGTTCTATTTGGCCTACTCCTCCTCCGCCAGGTGCGCAAATAAAATGGGTAACTGTAACCGATCAATGTAGCAATATTCATGGTATAGGAGAAATATGTGCAAACTTTCCTGCTACTATAACATTGAGTTGCGGAACTTGTTTTACCAGTACTAATAATTGTAATTGGTCTTATACAGGAGGATCAACGGCAACATTAACAATAACTCCTTAAATGATAGAAGTCAATAAAAAAGCCGCCTCTTAAGAGGCGGCTTTTTTATTTAAGGGAGACAAATGGGGGTCGAACCCACGACCTTCGGAACCACAATCCGACGCTCTAACCAGCTGAGCTATTATCTCCGTGATTCCCTTCCGGGGGCACAAAGGTAATGCTTTTTACAAATTATTTGCAAGCAAATCTGTGCAACAAATGGATATTCTTTGTTGCATTATACCTGAAAAGAAGAAAAATCGCGAATTTTGCAGCTTATAAGCACGCAGGCATGTCTAAAAAAACTAAAGGGCGCGGGGATGGACTGGTATGGAGCACCAACCAGGACTATTATAACGACTACGAGGATGAAAATAAAGATGCCGATACCCTGCCCAAAGACAAGCAAAAATTGCGTGTGAAGCTGGACAGCAAGCAGCGAGCTGGCAAAATAGTGACCCTGGTGGAAGGATTTACAGGCAAAGACGAAGACCTGGAGGCCCTGGGCAAAGAGCTGAAGACCAAATGCGGCGCAGGCGGCAGCGCCAAAGAAGGACAAATAATAATACAGGGAGATTATAAAGAAAAAATAATTGCATGGCTTAAGGGCTGGGGTTATACATTAACCAAAGGATAAACTTATTTTTGCGCATCATTTTTAGCTCATGTTACAGGATATACAGATATTGAACGAGAAGGAAACCCGCGCAGGCTTTGGCGACGGTATTGTGGAAGCAGCACGTCGCAACCCTAATGTGGTAGCGCTGACAGCTGATCTTGCAGGCTCCCTGAAGCTGAACCAGTTTATTAAAGAATTCCCTGAGCGCTTTGTGCAGTGCGGTATAGCCGAGGCTAAT
>JAFDXS010000425.1 GCA_018267795.1 Bacteroidota bacterium
TCTGCCAGGGAAGAAATACAACTGCACTTAATATCAATGCCAATACAAAATGTAATATCTCTTTTACTGCTTCTTTTCTGCGCAGCCGGGGTAGCAACAGCAATACCCATGCGCTGAATACCAGTAAGCCTACAAGCCATTTCGTAAGCATAGCAGCACCTGACAGCAAGCCCGCCAATGCGGCCCAATACCATGTGGGCTTGCGCAAATACTCTGTATACGCCCATATGCTTGCTAACACGTAAAAGTCAAAGCACACATCATTCTGATCCATGCCATAGTAACCTGAAAGCAATTCAAGATGATAGTAAGAAAAGCAAGTGAACAGAGCGGCGAGAAACGCAGTTTTCTTATTCTCAGTAAGCAAGAGCGTTATTCTATAAATTAGCAGAACGCCAATTGAGCCCATTAACACACTAGGATAACGGATCGCAAATTCAGATACTCCAAATATCTTCATACTCAGCGCCATTTGCCATAGGAAAAGAGGTTGCTTATGTAGCCATATATGGTTACAGCACCATGCAGTATAGTCATATGGGAATAGAGTACTTACCCGCATCATTGGTCTAAAAGGATAATCCATCATATTACGTGCGACCAACGCGTGAAAGCGCTCATCCCAATCGTGCAGGAAAGGATCGAGATGCGCCATGAAAAGGCGTAGGGCAAAAGCCGCAAAGAACAGGCTGGCTATAGCCCAGGCATCCTTGTCTTTGTTACTTAATACTATGCTTACTGCTGCAAGTAAAAAGGCCAGAACAAGTAACCAGGAATTTTGTAGAGGGAATAGGTTATTCATTTCCTGCATTATTTAATCATTCATTAAAAGACCAAACCTTGAGATTATCTGCTAATATCTTTTTATCATCGCTGCCGGGATACCAAAATGATATACCAACAGTATCGATAGCTTCATGAGGAATTTTACTGTCTATATATATGTCCTTTGTTTCGCCATCATTTAGAAATCTGTCTGCTCTTATCATGGCTACTTTTATTTCTTTCCCTTTTTCATAGTAATGAACAATGAATTGAGTCATTGCCCAATAAGTCCATTCTTTACTGATACTTCTGAAAGTTGCCTGTGCTCTTAGCCAGCCGGCTCCATTTTGGGTATAGGGGAATTTATATATTATGCTCCCGGTATGTTTGTTATCAATATAGATGGATGAGTGCCCGGCTATTGGCGGTACGGGGCAATACAGACTGTCAGATTCAAAATCATTCTGGTAAAGCAAATGCATGTTGTTAGGTGTGCCTTCAAATAAGTCTGGATTATCTCTCAGTTTCACGGTTTCATCAGGTACAGACCACCTGCCTGCAACGCGCCAGAAATAAGCTTTGGTCATATTGTCCGGCGTGTACATTGTTCCTTTATGCTCGTGATAGGTAAGCCATACATTGAAGTATATAAACAACAGCACAATAGGTGCCGCAATAAACAATAGCACACGTCGCTGCAGTGCATAATCTACCAATGACGCAAAAGGGAAAAACAATACAGGATAGCTTTGTATCATAGCCCTGCCGCCATACCACCATATATCCCATGCGCTTACTATATAGTAGTTGAGCGCAAAGAACAGCAGTATGGCTACTTTATTCTTACCATGCTTCAAAAATGGTAGTATGCCAATGACAGCAAACAGGAGCATGGGCGCATAGGTTATCCAGCCGGTACGATAGTTAAATGCATAGACCCTTATATGCGGATGCAACCAGGAGAAGCCCTGATCCTGGTAACTATATCGCAGCCAATGACCTGAAACATACTTCCAGTACACCAACTGTATGGAAAGTATGACCAATGCACAAAGAGCGGTAACCAATAGCTTCTTCCATTGCTGCCACAATAATATTATCCTGCTTTTAATAGTTACAGGGAAAATATTTTCCATACCCCATAGTAAGGGAATTAAGCAAGCTATTATTTCTGTAGGGCGTGCTAAAGTGAGCAGCCCTATCAGCAATCCTATTTTTATAGCTTGTTTATATTGATAGCCTTTGTAAAAATTAATGGTATTCAAAATCAATAAAACATACAGCGTAAATAGCCATGTATGCGACATGCCGATATTAATTGCAGCAAAGTCTATATAGTTAGTGGCTATTACCAGCAACAACATACTTATGGCCACTGCCGCATCGCGATAGAATAATAATAGCAGCTTCCTAAAATACCACAAGCCAATAATAGAGATAAGCAAGCCTGACAATTGAATAGCCAATTGATAAGGCGCAGAAAAGCCATCAGGAGGATAGCCTGAAGACCTGGCATATAAATGAGCAATAGTAAAAGATGGCAAATACATGAGCGCCATGCCCGAAGAGTACTTGAGTACATAATTGCCATTGTCTGCCTTATACCCCGGCAGTTCGGGCGTCATGCCATATTTCTTTATCACCGTATCTGCAAAGGATTGATGCTTCAGATCATGATAAATAAATAATGAAGGCAAGTACCAGTAATAACCCGCAACATCATAAGATATAGCTGCTTCACCACGCTCTTTTTGCCACTTGGGATAAAAACTCAGTGATGTCCATGCCAGGATAATACAAGAAAGGATGTAAATATATGCAGAGAATTTATTTCTCATTGGGTTATAACTTAAGGGTATAAAGCAACTGCAATATGGGGAAATATTCTTTAGCATACAATAATCCTTATCTTGTGCGGACTGATTGCATGCCTGCTTTTATTAATAAATATTGGCCTTACCTACTGCTATTATTATTTGCAGTGCCCTTGTTCTTTATGAACATTCATAGCTATCACCAATGGGGCGATGATTATGCACAGTATATAAAAGAAGCGCAAAACATAGCTGCCGGGAGACCCTATTATCAATCCAATTATGTCTTTAATCCATTAAATACGATATAT
>JAFDXS010000426.1 GCA_018267795.1 Bacteroidota bacterium
TGGTAAGTAAAGACCCGACGGCACTGCTGGAGGCACCGAAGCTGAAGCGTACACTGCCAACAGTGCTAAGCCTGGAAGAGATTGATCAACTGGTAGCTGCCATAGACCACAGCAAGCCTGAAGGGCAACGTAACCGGGCAATGATAGAAACGATGTACAGCTGCGGGCTGCGCGTGAGTGAACTGGTGAACCTTGCTATATCTAACATATACCTTGACATAGGCTTTGCACGCGTGATAGGGAAAGGGAACAAAGAGCGGCTGGTGCCTATGGGCGCAACTGCGGCTGCACAAATAAAAATGTACCGCGATCATATACGTAATCACCTACCGGTGATAAAGAAGGGCGATGAAGATGTGCTGTTCCTGAATAGGAGAGGAGGCAAGCTATCGCGGGTAATGGTATTTATGATATTGAAAGACCTGGCAGAGAAGGCAGGACTGAAAAAAAGTATACACCCGCATACTTTTCGTCATTCATTTGCCACACACCTGGTAGAGGCGGGAGCAGACCTGCGTGCCGTGCAGGAGATGCTGGGGCATAAGAGTATAACTACTACTGAAATATATACCCACCTGGATCGTGGCTACTTGCGACAGACCCTGGAGAAATATCATCCCAGGTATGGGAAGTAATAATCTATATATGCCCTACATTAGTGTCATAAAAACTATCTTATGGCATCGAGCGGCAATAACTTCATCTTTTATGTATTGGCATTACTGACAGGGGCGTTGATACCTATACAGGCGGCAACTAATACAGTTTTTAGTAAGGCAATAGGCAATACATTCGTAACCGGGCTAACCGTATTTGCAATGGGGCTGCTGAGTATGGCAATAGTGATGCTGGTGACCAAAACACCTCTGCCAACAGTTAATAAATTATCAGCTGCGCCTGTATATAGTTACCTGGGTGGGCTTATTATAGCTGTGTATGTTGTAGTAATAACTATTATCACGCCGAAGATAGGGGTGGGGAGTGCAATAGGGCTTATAGTAACCGGGCAGATACTCTGCGCGGTATTGATAGACCATTTTGGCTTGTTTCATGTTGCGGTAAGGCCTGCGGATATTAAACGTATAGCCGGGGTGCTAATGATGATAGGCGGTATATACCTGGTGATGAGTAAATCTAAATGACGAATATCATGTTAATTCCTGATCTGCAGGTGTAATGGTGGAAATAAAAAGAGCTAAATTTATTTTATGAAAACATGGTTGAAAAGTACCCTTGGCATAGCAGCGCTCTTAATTTCTTTTGCAGCAAAAGCCCAGATAACAGAAGTACAGATAGGTGTGGACGGGCTTACCTGCTCACAGTGCAGCAGAAGCGTAGAAATGAGGATAAGGAAGCTAAGCTTTGTGCAAGATGTGAAGATGAACCTGGAACATACTGAAGGTAAAGTATATTTTAAAAGCGGTGCAAAAGTAGAGGTAGATAAGATAGCGCAGGCTGTAGTAGATGCCGGCTTCTCTGTGCGCAAGCTGAAGGCAAACATGCTGTTTAAGAATGTTGCAGTATCATCTAATTACTGTTTCGCTTACGATAACAATAATTACCAGTTTATACAAACTCCGGGTCAAACATTGAACGGTGCAGTGAACCTGACCTTTGTAGGTAAAGGCTATATGGAGAAGAAGGAATTGAAGAAGTGGCAACCCTATATGAAAAGTAACTGCGGAGCCGGAAGTAAGAATTATTTTGTGACTATAGAAAAGAGCTGATGAGATTATCTATAGCTATTCTTTTTGTTTTTCTTTCCTGCACTGTACAGGCGCAGGAATTATTCCCGTTAAATGAGCCTGCCAGCAATGTACCTAAGGGCGCGCTGGGTGTAAGGGCTTTCGGAGAGAGCTATAAAGAAGTATCGGTGTATCGCAATTTATTTGGTATAAGGCTGATGTATGGGGTGACATCCAAATTGTCTGTTTATCTTTCTGCAAGTGTATCAAACCATCACGGTACAGAATTACCTGAGGGTTTAGCAACACATACCCACAGCGGTAACCAAACTATTTATTCCACCGGGAATAAAATAAGAGGTGTTCGTTACCCTTATGCTTTCAATGGCGATGATGCTTATATTAAGTACCGCTTTATAACAGTAGATGGTCAGAACCGTCACTTCAGGATGGCCGCTTATGGAGAGTTCTCGAACGTAAATGTAGCGCATGATGAAAATGAACCTACGCTGCTGGACGATACTAAAGGTTACGGCGGCGGCATCATTAGTACCTATCTGGTAAAGCATTTTGCTGCGTCGCTCACTACAGGATTTATTGTGCCAATGGCTTATAAAGGATATTCGCCTGATCCTTATGGTGGTGCAGATGTGCCTACTAAGCTTGTATACGGGCAGGCGCTGGTTTATAATTTATCCTTAGGTTATTTATTGCTGCCGCATCATTATAAAAACTATAATCAAACCAACTGGAATATATATGTAGAGCTGATGGGCAAAAGCTATGGGCAAGCCAAGGTGTACCAGGGGGCTGATATGGTATCAGTGCCTATACAAACACCGCTGCTGAAGGCCGGCAATTATATAGAGATATATCCAGGCCTGCAATGTATTTTGAAATCTAACTTAAGGATTGATATGTCGGTAGGCTTTCCTATGGTGGGCACTTCTTACGTGCGTTTTTATCCCGTTTACATGTTTGGGATACAGCGATACTTTTACGCCCAATAAACAGGCTTATATTTTTTCGGCTGTAATTTCTTTTTTCCTGCTAATAGCAAAAGTTTTAATTACTCCCAGTTGTAGCTGCCTGCCGAAAGTGAGTAGGGTAGTATTGTAATTATTAAAGCTTGCGTTGTTCTCTATCCATTGGTGGTTGTAATAGCTTATTCCGCCTACACTGAACGTGAATGCAAGGCTCTTA
>JAFDXS010000427.1 GCA_018267795.1 Bacteroidota bacterium
CACTACCAATAGTAATGTACTAACCTATCCTAACCCTGTACCATCTGGCTACAACGGCACCATAGCCATAAAAGGACTGGTAGCTAATGCTGATGTGCGCATTACAGATGTTTCAGGCCAGCTTATTTACCGCACTACAGCACTTGGCGGACAGGCAGTATGGAATGGCCTGGACTATACAGGGCACAGACCACAATCAGGTGTGTACCTTATCTTTGTAACCAATAGCGACGGCACACAAACCTACTCAGGCAAGATGGTGTTTTTGCAATAAGGCATATGCTACAAAACACTAAAGGAATAGTACTACGCTCTGTAAAGTATGGAGAGACCAGTCTTATCTGCACCATATTTACCGGTTACTTTGGTGTTCAGTCTTATCTTATACAAGGCATTCGCAGCACAAAATCGAAAAGCAATCGTTCCGGGCTTTTTCAGCCTGCTACCATGCTTGAGCTAGTAGTGTATAACAAGCCACAAACAAATCTGCAACGCATAAAGGAATTTCAGCTTGCCTATGTATATAACAGCCTGCAGGAGGAAATAGTAAAAAACAGCATTGCGCTATTCTCTGTAGAGCTACTGCTGCGGTTGTTGCCGGAGCATGCACCCATGTCTGAGTTGTTTGATTTCAGCATCCATTATTTCCAGGAACTTGATAAAATGCCTGTTAGTGATGTAGCTAATTTCCCTTTGTATTTTATCATTCACTGCAGCCGTTTCCTGGGCTACGATATAAAGGGTAATTACAGTGCAGAAACACCGCACCTTAATTTGCATGAAGGTGGCTTTACGCATAATGCACCGGCGCTAAGCCCCTATGTAAGCGACGAAGACACTAAAGTATTTGAGCAGGTATTGCAGGCTAATGATATTGCTGCACTAAAAGAAATAGACATGAATGCTGCCATGCGCTACCGCCTGCTGGACTGGCATATGGACTTCCTGCACCAGCATACGCAACACCTGGGCAATATAAAATCGCTGGCAGTGCTGCAGGCTATCCTGCATTAATTGCGGTCAGTCATAACTTTTAGCTTCGTAATTTTGCGCTTTATCAAGCTCCATTCATGAAGAGATTATTGCCGTTGCTTTTAGCATTGATTCCCGCTTTTGCATATGCACAGGAAGAATTAAATGTTCACAACTACCCCCAGCATTACTTTCGCAATCCGCTCAATATCCCTATCTATCTCGCCGGTAATTTTGGCGAGTGCAGGCCGGGGCATTTTCATAGCGGCACTGATATAAAAACGAATGGCAAAGAAGGGCAACCTGTATATGCAGCAGCAGACGGTTATATCTCGCGCATAAAGATGGAGAAGGGTGGTTTTGGCCACGCCATATACATTACACACCCGGAGGGATATGCCACACTGTATGCACACCTGAGCACCTTTGTACCAAGATTGCAAAGCTACCTGCGTGAACACCAGTATGCAAAAGAACGCTGGGACGTGGACCTGCAATTATCACCAAGCGATTTCCCGGTGAAGAAAGGGCAACAAATAGCATGGTCCGGTAACACAGGTGCTTCTACTGCACCGCATCTGCACTTTGAAATAAGGGATACAAAAACAGAGCACCCGCTGAACCCGGAGATGTTTGGGCTTCCTATTGTAGATAATATCGCGCCACAGCCAAAGGCAGTAGCCATTTATGACTTAAGCCAAAGTATCTATGAGCAAGACCCAAAAATAACATCGCTGAAAAAAGCAGGAACTACCTACACGCCTGCCGGCAATGATACTTTGCGCACCGATGCAACACTTGCAGGCATCGGAATAAACGTAGATGACTTTATGAATGGCAGTGACAACACTATAGCTTTTTACACCGCAGCGCTGTACATGGACGACTCCATACAAGCTGAAGTGCGCCTTGATGATATAGGCTATGATGAAACACGATATATAAATGCCTATGCTGACTACAAAACACACGAACAAAAAAAGCAATGGATACAATGCCTCTTCCGTTTGCAAGGTAATGCTTTGGGCCACATTTTTGAAAACATGAATAGTAAGAATGGTGGCTTAAGCATTAGCGATAACCAGGCACATAAAATAACCATTAAGATAACAGACGATAGAAATAATATTACTACTGTACGCTTCTACCTGCAAAGCAGCGGGGATTATACAGCACACCCTGCATGTGACAACTTATTTAAGTGTACGCAACCGAACAGCTTCGAGCAACCCAACGTAAAATTTTCGATAGACGACAAAACAATTTACGATGACATTTGTTTTAAGTACAAAAGCACGCCTGATGCCACAAGCTTTTCTAACAGGTATATGATACACTATGCTTATGTGCCGGTACATCATTCATTCGAACTTAGTATCAAGCCTAATACAGCTATTCCTTTTGAACTGCGTGATAAGGTAGTGATGATGTACAGCGATGGTAAAGACGAAGATGGCCGTGCAGCAGTGGCTATAGACAAGGGATGGTACAAGGCATCGGTACGCAATTTTGGTACCTATTGGCTGGTGGCTGACACTACAGCGCCGGTAATAAAATCTCTACAGAAAAATGGCAGTAACCTTAACAAGGCAAAGCAAATAACTTTTGCAGTGACTGATGCTGCAACCTCAGTAAAAAAATTCAAAGGCGAGCTGGATGGAAAATGGATCTGCTTTGAGCAGCATAGTAATCTTTTCTTTTACCAGTTCGATAACCATTGCCCTAAAGGGAAACACAACCTGGTGTTTACTGCCACAGACGAAAACAATAATACACAGACATACAAATTAAACTTCACAAGATGACACTAAAACCAGGAGATAAAGCACCGGATTTTACGGCACCTGATCAGAACGGCAATATGGTTTCGCTGCATGACTTTAAGGGCAAGAAAGTAGCATTATATTTTTATC
>JAFDXS010000428.1 GCA_018267795.1 Bacteroidota bacterium
ATACAGACTTTAATGCCCAGCCTACAGGTACCGGTATGCCTAGGGAATATTCTTTTGATGTAGGTTATTCTCAGCGCCTGTCAACATACCTTTCTACAGGTGTTACGCTTCGCTACATACACTCCGATATAGCTGCCGGCGCAAGCGGCCAGGCTGATTACAAGCCGGGCAATGCTGTAGCAGCAGATCTTGGTGTGTACTATACTAAAACAAAAGAAATAGATGAATTCCGTAAAAATACACTAAGCCTTGGTGCTGTGCTGAGCAATGCGGGTTCTAAAATATCTTACAGCTCACTGCGCAGCGATCCGATACCTGTAAACCTGGGCATTGGTGCTGCGTACACATCACAATTTGACGCCTATAATAAAGTAACAGTAGCCTTAGATATTAATAAGCTGCTGGTACCTGCACCTAAAACTGACTCAACCGGCAGCCCGATATATTCAAATGAAGGCGTGGTATCTGGTATTTTCAGTTCATTCGGCGATCCTGCAGGTGCTAAGCGCCTGGATGTATCACTGGGTGTTGAATATTGGTATCAAAACCAATTTGCACTGCGTGCAGGCTATTTCTATGAAAATCCTGACAATGGCAATCGCCAGTATTTTACTGCCGGCCTTGGTGTACGCTACAATGTTTTTGCGCTTAATTTCTCTTACCTGATACCTTCAGGCAGCGGTATTACCCGCAATCCATTATCAAATACTTTGCGCTTTACGCTGATGTTTGATTTTGATAAGATTGAAAAATCAAACGATAATACTGAAAGCACCGAATAAGTAAACTGATTATTACATAAAATAAAATGGCGCGGTATGTACCGCGCCATTTTATTTTTAATGCTATGCTTTATTAGTTTGACGACCGTGAAGGAGATGCCTTCTCTATTGTTTTAGGCTTTTCAGCAGCAAGCGCTGTTTGTACTTTAGGCGCATAACTGTGATCTATTGTTTCGTAGGAGTCCTGGCCTTTTTTCAGGTCGTCCTGCAATACGGATACCCGAGCTACCTGTAGATTTGTGGGTTTGCATTCTTGTCCGCAAACAGCACCATACACTTCCGTTATTTCCTCGCGTAGCTTTTTCTCATCGGCAAATATTGATTTGTGTTTAGTAGCAAGAAGCGTAGCACGTAGTGTTTCAAGTTTTGTGTTATACTCTGTCAGCAGTTTTTTCGTTTGTGGATTTTTCACTGTTGCCAGGGTGTCTTTTATCATTTTCTCAGCAGTGTTTATTTTCTCTACCAACTGGTACAGTTGCTCGTGCATATGATACAGGTTCATAGCTGTTTTATATTGCAACTCGCGATCGGCTTCAGAAAAGTTTTTGTTAGTTGCATCATGTATCATGGTTAGCTGGCTGCTGTATTCTTTATCAGCCACTTTCAGTTTCACTGTATAGGTGCCGGGCATTACCATTGGTGCTACAAAGCCGCCGAAGTCTGCCTTGGAACCACCTGTAGCAGTTTTAGGTGGTGTCATACGCAGGTTCCAGTACACTTTGTTTACGCCCTTTCTTTTAGTGCCGGGCAGTGATTGTACAAGATTTCCTGCAGCATCGTAGATCTCAAGTTTCACGTCGCCAACATTTACTCTATCCTTTAGATAGTATTCTATAGGTGGTATATCATCGGGATTGCCACCGTCCCAGCCACCGGATGTAGAGTAACCACCACCGCCATACTGGCCTGTGTTGATAGCTATAGACTTATTGGTAAACAGGTAAACATCTTTTTCGCGAATATCCTTTGTCAGGTTGCGCATAGGCGTAATATCCTCTACTATCATTATACCCCTGCCGTGTGTGGCTATAAGTAGATCATTTGTCTGTGGCTGTATAGTTATATCGCGCACCATGCAATAATCCGGTATATGATTTTTCATCCTGAACCATGACTCTCCGCCATCTATAGAGCCAAACAATCCACGCTCTGTACCAAGGAACAACAAGTCTTTATTTACAAGATCTTCCTTTATTTTATTGGCATAGCCGGTAAAATCTTCAGAGGTAAAAGCCTTCCATGTTTTGCCGCCATCGGCCGAGCGGGCAACATAAGTCTTCATGTCGCCGTACATGTGGTTATCAAACGTGACATACACCACATTTTTATCGAAGTGAGATGGCTCTATGCTGCTTATCCATGTTTGGGCAGGTATGCCGGCGCTTGCGTAGTTCTTAGCAAGGTTGGTCCATGATTTGCCGCCATTGGTGGTAAGCTGCAGGTTACCATCATCGGTGCCTGCCCAAATCATATTTTCATCGAGCGGAGATTCTGCTATTGTAAATATGGTGCAATGGTTCTCAGCCGAAGTATTGTCTTCGCTTAGTCCACCGGACTCTTCCTGCTTTTGTTTCTTTTTATCATTAGTAGTCAGGTCGGGAGAAATCTTTTCCCAACTGCGACCCTGGTTAGTTGTCTTATACAGGTACTGAGCTCCGGTATAAAGATTGTGTTTATTGGCTTGACCGCCCACTATTGGTGTGTTCCAGTTCCAGCGCAGTTTTTCATCTCCCTTTACTTCCTGTGGCTTTATATCTACTGATTTTAATGTTGTGAGGTCTATTCGGCCCATATTGCCGCCCTGGTATTCTGCATAGGCTGTGTTGGCATCTGTCAGGTCTGGTGTAGCCCAGAAACCGTCGCCGCCATATATATTCATCCAGTTGGCATTCCCTACGCCACCGGGTGCTGATGATGGCGCTACCCAGCTGCCATTATCCTGCAGGCCACCATATATGCGATAAGGTTTTTGGTTATCAGTAGCTACATGGTAAAACTGGCCAACCGGCAGGTTATGCACAAACATCCATGTAGCGCCACGGTCCAGGCTGTAATACACGCCGCCATCTGTACCAAGGTACATCTGGTTGGTATAGTTAG
>JAFDXS010000429.1 GCA_018267795.1 Bacteroidota bacterium
AAACCTCCCATGTCCAAAAATGAGACATTTTGGGACATTTTGCGACAAAATGAGACATTTGCCCAAATCAATGCAGCAAAGGATTACGGCTGAAAACGACAAGATAAATGTCTCAAACCGTTTAATTATTACAATGGCATAAAAAAAGCGAAGCTCTTAGCCTCGCTTTTTGAAACAGCATCATACAAATGATTAATGCCTTCTATGATGTTCAAATTCGCAATGATGTTTTTCTCCATGCAGGTTATCCACTATTATTTCATATAGCCTTCTATTAGAGGTAGCCGAAATAACAATTGTTCCACCCGTTACGCTGGCAGCATTTAGCATTGTTTCCGTAATGCCCGATGAGATGCTTGAAAGGTCCAATGTAGTTACAGCAACGAATGATTCTGCACTATCAATGGTGACATCATGTTGTTCCGTTTGTATTTCTACAAAGTCATTAATGGTCACCATCACAGGCGTTGTTACACCACCGCTGGTAAATGTACCGTCCAGTTCTAAAGCAGGATTTGACCCATTTTGACTTAGGTCTATCTTCAGTTCAATTTCGTTGTAAGTACCAGTAGGAATTGTAAAGCCACCAAATGTAGTAGCTATAGAACTCATCAGGTCAATCGTTGTATCGAGGGCTGACTTATATTCAATCTCAGTCCCACCTTTCTTCGCTTCAAATTTTATCATCGTTGGGCTGGCCAAACCTCCGGTCCAGTTAATGGTTCCCGTGCCCGTCATTTTCGCAGGTAAGTTAACAAGGGAGTTTGATGCTTTTAGCTCGTAACTCATTTGTGGCGTCCCGCTGGCAGATGGCTGTGTTGAATTGTTTTTGCTGCACGAGGCAAAAAACATTGTTAAAATTAAGCCCGATGAAATAATACCTATCTTTTTCATACCGTTTAAATTTTAGGTAAAACTATCACTAACATTATACCAGCAGGGCTTTATTACAACAAAACGGTAATATTCATAGATGAACCAAGAAATATTAAACTAAAATCAAAATTCATCGCACAATGATAAAAAACCCTGCCGTTATTCACAGTTCTACACTTTATGACATCATTTAAATGTTATAGAAATCTTAAAACAAACGAACACTACTTACTATGGCGTATCCTTTTGGTCCACCAGGCTGCCAGCTTTAGCATACATTGCCTTTAATCTGTCAGATAGCAATGTCGCAGTTTGCATATCCTTTACCTGCTGCGCCATATTGCCAAGCAGGCTTACTAATGCCATGTCATTCTTGGCATCTCTTACCTGTGTTTCCTTGTCGCTATCACTGAGACTGGCTATCCAGTTTATATCATCAGCTGCATCTTTAGCCACTCTTTGTGCCATTGCCGCAGCCTGCTTCACAGCACCCGCATGATAGTACGCCATAGTCATATAGTAAGCAGTAATATCATCAGGAAATGAATGCGCCGTAATATTTGCAGATACATGATCAAGCAATTTTGCTGCATCGTTAGCTCTCCCCTGCCGCACCATTTCATCTGCTATGTGCGCTGCATACAGACGATACGCCGTAAACATCACCCTGTTCTTTTCATCGAAGTACACATCGTTTCTATCACCGCCACCCCACTTATAGGTATGCATAAACAAGTTGTACGATTTATCAAGATCAACATTGCCTATCTCGTCATTCTTATCATTTGTGTTTTGCTGCATGCTATATGGCACTACCCTATACACAAGCCCCTCCTGCCGTAGGTACTTATGCAAGCCAAGATATGTATCATTATTAGGGAAGGCGCCACTTAAATATATAGGACGTTTCCACCCTTCCTTTGCAACAGCAGCAATAATGTTCAGTGCCGCAAGATCATTCTTATACAGCGCATTCTTTCCGGGGCTGAACTTCATTTCATTTACTATACGGTTGCTGTCTGCCACGTTCAGCATACCGTTCTTTATCAGCTCTTCTTTACTCAGGCCACGTACAAAGAAGTTAAACGCAGGCAAATAGTTTTCAGTTTCCCCGGTGTTACTATGCAGCATATTATTAGGGTCTTTACTTACGATGAACTTACAGATATCATACAGGTCGTAGTACTTGTCCTGCGCTACTTTTGGATCGTTATAATAACGTACATAGTCGTGATGCGTGCCTATATAATCATCCGGCTGCCACACCATTGGCACTGCATCTGCATCGTTTACCTTATACTGCAGTTGATTGAGGAACCAGTCAGTGCCGGTTAGCGTGGTAATCATAATACGCACATCTCTGCGTATTCCTTCCACTTCCTGCAGGTACCATAGCGGGTACGTATCATTATCGCCAAATGTCAGCAGCACTGCATTAGGCGCACAGGACTGTAGTACATTATAAGCCGTATCACGTGCCAGTGTTTTGCTGGAGCGGTCATGGTCATCCCACTCTTCGCTCGCCATAAGTATAGGCACTGCAAGCAGGCACAGCGCAATGCTCCCACTCACCGCTATATTCGCTTTGGCTATTCGTTGCAGCCATTGGTGCACCATCAGCACGCCAAGCCCTATCCATATTGCAAATGCATAGGTACAGCCTGCAAATGCATAGTCGCGTTCCCTAGGTTGCACCGGCGGCATATTCAGATAAATGCCTATTGCCGCGCCTGTAAAGAAAAAGAGAATAAGTACTATAAGGCCATCCTTCCTGTTCCGGTTGAATTGATATACCATCCCCAATAGCCCTAACACCAAAGGCAAAAAGTACAATTGGTTACGTGCACCATTATTCCTGTATCCATCAGACATGGCATTCATATCCCCAACTCGCATCTTATCCAGAAAAGATATGCCTGATATCCAGTTACCATTCTTTGGATCTCCTTGTCCTTCCATGTCATTCTGCCTGCCGGCGTAGTTCCACATAAAGTAGCGCCACC
>JAFDXS010000042.1 GCA_018267795.1 Bacteroidota bacterium
ATCTTTTCTACAAGGCCAATGTGTACCAGAACAGCGGTATAAAATGGAACAACGTACACATAACACTCTCTACAGGCAACCCAAGTGAAAACGCACAGCCACCGGTGCTTACACCAAATTATTTGGCTTTCTATCAGCCTCCAGTTCCGGTGCGTACATACAAAAGCGTAACTATAGAAAGTAAAGAAATAGAAAGGATGCCTACACGGCAGACAAATGATGCTGTAGCCACAGCTCCAGGGGTCTATCAAAATAGCGGTGCAATTGCTCAAAGCTCAATGGATCAATATGTACAGGTGGATAATGCAGGCATCAATGCAAAATTTGATATAAGCCTCCCTTACTCCATACCCAGTGATGGGCAGCAGCACCTTGTCGCTATAAAAACATACGATATGCATGCCAGCTACAGGTACTATGCTGTCCCTAAACTAAATGAGAGCGTATTCCTCCAGGCACAGGTAACTAACTGGGAAGATCTGAACCTGCTGCCGGGCAATACCAATATTTTCTATGAAGGCTCTTACGTAGGGCAAGGAAATATAGACATGCGCAATACAAACGATACGCTCAACTTCTCGCTGGGTAAAGACAAGAAGATAATAATAAAAAGAGAGCTGGATAAAGAACGCCGCAGCGTGAAAATGATAGGAAGCAATGTGCGCGAAACATTTGCTTACAACATAAGCATACGCAATACCCGCAAAGACCCGGCCGATATAGTAATACTGGACCAGATACCGGTAAGCAATGACAAGGACATAGTAATAGAAGACATAGACAAGAACGATGGTGACTATAATGAGAATACCGGAGAAGTAAAATGGGAACTAAACATAAAGCCTAACGACACTAAAAAGCTGCATGTAGGTTACACGGTGAAGTACCCTAAAGGGAAAACAATAACAGGCTTAAGATAAGCGTAAAGTAAAACGCCCCGGTAATCCCGGGGCGTTTCAAAATATGTAAAGATTATGATTTAGATTTTCCAGTCATCTACGCTGCTGTTATCTTCAGCGTTTACCACGCTTGCAGATGACATAGTAGCAGATGAAGTTTCATTTTCCGCAACACCCTCACCTACTGGCATACCTTCTTCATTTTCCTGATCGTGATTGTATGCGTCGAAATCGAAGTCAGGCATCAGGTCAGTTTTTACATAGTTGATAGTTTCTGTAAGCGCGTTAAGGAATTTGTTGAAATCCTCTTTGTAAAGAAACATTTTGTGCCTGTCATAGCCATTGTCATCAAAACGTTTTTTGCTTTCAGTGATAGTAATGAAATAGTCATTACCACGTGTTGAACGAACATCAAAGAAATAGGTTCTTCTCTTTCCTGCCTTTATACGTTTGCTAAACAGACTTTCATTACGGTTGTCGCCAAAATTTTTGTTTTCGTACGCCACAGTTCTTGATTTTTAGTGAACAATTTAGGTGGGCAAAATTAATTAAGATAGTGTAGTATCCAAATTAATTTGCTGTAAAATAAAACTTTATCTCTTAATTTCTAATAGTTACATATAAATTTATTTTATTTATATGTGCACCTAATTTAAGTACTTTATAAATGGCACTTTTCGCACGAACTAGCCACTATTTATGGAATAATCCTTTCAGCGCGCCCTTAGCTTTTTCAGCGGCATTGTTAATAGCGTCGTTCTTTTTAGTAGTGTCCTTATTACCGCTTAGCTGGTTCTGCAATGCAGATTTTGCGTTGTTCATCAGGTCTTTTTTAATGGCTTGTGCGGTATCTTTCAGTACAGACTTCGCGCTATCAGCTCTTTTCTGCGCTTCGTTTACCAATTGCTGCTTTACGTTATTCACCGCATTGCCGGCTACGTCTTTAAGGTCTGTTTGTATTGTTGGCTTCGTAATGGTGCCACCCAGCTTCACAGCAAGGTTTACCTTTTCAGGCATTTGTACTTTCACCCCTTTGCTTGCTGCCTGGCCTACCAGGTTATTCAGCATGGCATTACCCTGGCTACCCATTAAAGCACGTGGCACAGCCATATTAATACCATAGTTCAGCGATTGATCAAAGCCATGAGAACCTGCTACTTCAAAACCAACATCACCCACATTAAATTTAAAAGGCTCTACCGCCACTCTGCCATTCTGGAAGCTGAAATAGGTTTTAATGTCCTTCAGTAATATAGATTTAAGACTTGTAATACCTAACTTATCTGCAAGCTGATCTGTCGGTGCAAATTTGCTAAGTATTCCTTGCAGCAATAAGAAACTGCCTTTACCACTCAGGGTGTTTAATACAGGGCTCATATCTTGTCCTAGCTTGCCCTGCATAGTAAGCTGTGAAGTAAGTGTACCGGACAAATACTTGCCTATAGGCATTAGCTTCTGCACAGTAACAAATGTGTTGAATGTTTTTTGTACATCTATATTCTGTACGCTGTAGGTAAGTTGTATATCAGGGTTCTTTTTATCGTTTTTAGTAGAATAGTATCCATCAATCTGTATGGTTCCGTCAAGTCCTTTACCCATCACTTTTTGCATGTACACCGTTTCATCATGTATGGCAAGTGTGCCGCTTACTGCTGTTAGCAAAAGATTGTCGTACTGCACGCTGCCTATCTCTGCATTAAGGCTGATGTTTAAGTTAGCAGGCACCAGGAAAGGACCCGACGATGCTGCGGCAGGTTTACTATTTGCCGCAGGAGTAGTGGTAGCAGATGTACCCATCCATTTGTTCACGTTCAATTTGTCTGCGCTTAAGTGCAGGGAACCTGTGAGCGCCTCATTATGCAGGTAATAGCCTAAGAGGTTGTCTATACTACCATTTGCGGCAAAGTTGGTTTGAAGATATGCACCTTTGAAATTTGATACAGTTACATTCTTAGGATTGAACGTAAGCAGAAGACTGCTGATTGTAACACCATCCGGGTAGTCTTTTGAAGAATAAAAGAGATTATTAATGCCAATAGTACCAGCGGCATACAAGGCTTCATAGTTACCCTTTTGAGCAGCAGATATCGAGCCATGTACTGACGCATCGGCTGTTATCATACCCGTAAGTTTAGTGCCCGCCTGTAGTTTCATAAACTTCTGTACCTGCGACAGATCTATGCGGCCTTTCATAGCGGCATCTACCCAGGGATTAGAGATAGGAGTCTTCAGCAGCAAACGAAAATCGAATGGCTCGTTATCGAAAGCTATATGTCCCTTTTCAATGTTTACAATGGTATGGTCTGTTACCCCATCAGGATTTTTGGCCTGCATCTTTATTTGTATATCAGATACTTTGCCGGGCAGATCAGGATATTGGAAAGAAGCATTTTCTACCAGCAAGTTTACTTCGTAGGCTGGCATTTGCGTCTTATTGTAAGTCCCTTTTACAAAACCATTAAATGCCGCTTTACCGCTTGTCTTTATGTCTTTGAAATTGTTCTGATAAATACCCGGAACAAGTGAAAGGATATCCTTAAAATCATTAGACGGCGTATTGAACTGTACGTCCATAATAGTGTTCAGGGTGTCCGGCATTTGTATAGTCCCTTTGGTGCTGAGCCTTAATCCATTTAGCTGTATCTTATCTGTGTTAAAGCTGTACTTGTGTGCAACATTATCTATGTTGATATCTGCATCTAATTCAGTTTTCACCTTGTAGAGGTAAGCAATATTGCCAAAGGTGAAGCTAATAGCATCTGCATTTGTTTTGGTGCTAAGCGTAAAGTTATCGCTGGTAAAATCTCCGGAGCCGCTGTGTGTGAGGTTTTCAAGAGTCGCATACATTTTCCCCTGGTCATCCTTGTATTCTATATAAGCATTGTCAATACTATAATGACGCAGCTTCAATGCCAGTGGCTTTGATGTAGTGGCTGTCTTCTGTGTTGTATCGGGCTTTGTAATATTCCAGTTCGCCTCTCCTTTTTCATTTACCAGGGCATGTATGCGGGGTGTATTTACGTCTATGCCCAGTATATCGTAGGTACCCTTAATAGCCTTCATGAGATCAACGCTAACATCAATGCTCTTTGCAGCAATAAGTGTATCATTAAGAAAGGGCGCTTTGTTTACTATGCTAATCTCTTTGATGTTCACAGAAAGATTAGGGAAGTGGCGAAAAAGCGAAATACTAATGTCTTTAAAATCAGCAGTGGCATTCAGCTGCTCATTCATTTCCTTCTTTGCAAAGGCCATAATCTTGTCCTTAAACAGGATAGGCACGAGTATAGCTGTTAACAGCAGTAAGGCTATTATTATTCCCGTTATCTTTAAAATGCGCTTGACGGTTTTTCCCATAGTTATTAGTGTGTGTGCTGCAAAAATACTTTATAAAAGCTTATAGATTAAACTTATACACTTCGTAATAAGTTCATAACATAAACGAAAATAAACGAGGATATAACACAGCCGGTTCGTTATTTGGTTAAAAAAATAATAATTTGAGCCCCATTTCAAGAACATTATGAGCGTCATTACTACCCAGGCATCTTTATTTACGGCTCCTGTACCGGCGGTTTATGAAGATTACCTGATGGTTATAAATCCTGATATTAAAGTAACCAGCGATGTAAATTATTCAAAAAAGAAAGCTGCAGAAATACTTGGCAGCTACGCAGGCAAACATTCTATACCGCATATATCGCTGGCAAGTTTTTCGGGCAATCCTCTAAAGGAAGATCTGCTGGTAAATGAGATACGTTATCATATAATGGGAAGGCTAAAAGCATCCTTTATATGGCTGGAAGATTATGGCTGCTTCCCTACTTCAGGTACAGTGTATATAAAGCCAAAGCCCAAGGAATATTTTGAGTCTGTGCTGCGCACCATCTATCCGGCGCTTGCAGTATGCAGTGCTGTAAATAAGGGCCGGAAACTAATACTGTATAAAGAGCCGCATATAACCATTGCCCGCGGAATGAACAGAGAAAAGACAAACAAGCTCTGGGATACTTTTAAAGACAAGAAATACGAAAACAAATTTATTGCCGATACACTTACTTTACTAAGAAGAGATTCGGCTAATGATCTTTATAAAGTGGTAGCCGAATTTAAGTTGTAACAGATTTATAAATTGTAAAACGCCTTCGTTCTCTTGAATGAAGGCGTTACTTTTTAAACTAAACGCTGCCTACTACCTATATCTATTATTATACCCGTTATAGTTGTTGTTATTATACCCATTATAGCCGTTATTGTTATACCCGTTATAATTGTTGTAATTGTCGTTGTTATAACGTGGTGCTTCACAACCACGGTCTCTATATGCGTAGCCGTCCCTATTCATCATGCGGCCATCGTTCCAGCGGTACATATCACGGTCACGATCCCATCTCCTGCGGCGTTCATACCTATCATGGCCATAATAAGCTACATTAGTATATTGATAAGCCGGTGCGGGACTGTAATAACCCGGAGCACCACCTAAAGAAAAATGAATATTTGCGCTCACACGCTGAGCAAAAGAATTGTTGCTAAATCCTATCATCATCACCGCAACTAACGCAACTAAAATTTTTGTCTTGTTTTTCATAACCTATATTTTTTGAGGTATGTATAGTGTATTCCAAATTAGCTACCAGAAATACTTATAGATATGTTAAAGCGCAAATAAGCACCAATGCCACTGATATCAGTGGCATTGGTTATAATAAAGGGGCGAGACATTAAAAAATTTATCGTCTATCGTGCCTATAGCCGGAATGGTCGTGGTGCATGTCGCGACCTGAATGTCTGTTATCGTAGTTATCCCTGTCATGTCTATCCCAATCCCTGTGCATGTTTCCATATTCGCCGTGCTCATGCCTATATCCATAATAAGGGTGCACTGTATTGTATTTATAGTAGGTATTGTTACCGTTGTAAAATCTGCTTTGCGGATAATAGTATTGTCCATTATCAGGATAAACTGGTGGTGGGGTACCTATTGTTATTCTTGCCCTTACCTGCTGGGCGTTTACTGTATTATTGGCTATGGGCATAAGGCTCACTGCCGTCAGTAATATTGCTGCTATTCTCATCTTCGTTTTCATAACACTCATTTTTAGAATTTACAATCACATATCCTGAATAAGAAGTATAAAACAACCTTACCACTACTACCCTTGATATGTTAAAGTATTATAAAAACAAAGCCATTCTTCTAAGAATGGCTTTGAAAAAAAGTAGTATGAAAAGCTAACTTTTGACGAATCTGCCATTAATAGTTTCGGCACCTATACTTAACTGATAGAGATACAAGCCCGTATGAAGGTTGGCTGTATTTAACTGCATGGTATGCTTGCCCTGCATGAGCTTTGCGCTTTGCTCCACACCGGTAAAACGGCCTGTAATATCGTACACTTTTATTGTCACGTCATTACTCTTACGCACCTCTAATTCAACATTTACTTTATCTGTTGAAGGATTAGGATACACATTTATTGAGGCGATATTTGCATTAACCAAAGGCACTGTATTAGGGCGCTGGCTTATAACAATAGTAGCGCAGCTTTTGTTATTTGCAGGCACTGAATCACTAATGGGAATTGTGCCGTTATATGGAGTTACCTGCACACATACATTATGCGCACCAAGCGGCAATGTAGTATCAAGCGCTATAGTCATGTTATATGCAATCGAATCACCAGGGTTTATTAAGGTGTCTGTTATAGTCCTGTAAGGCTGCAGCTTACCGCCAACAAGAAACTGGAGCGGTGTACCATCGATTGAAATTGCATAGGCTATAGAATCTACAGGTACAAACGGAGCCGAACCTACGACTAATATATCCGATGTGATGTTGAGCATATTCACAGCAGGGATAATTGTATCGCCAGTAACAGGTGTATGAAGGGACAGCTTAAGGTCCACATACCTGGGTGGCTGCGCATGGGCAGAGACATTTATGGCCAGAATAAATACGATAAGAGTGTATAGTTTCTTCATACAACAGCTATTTAATACATGAATATATTTAATTCGCAGTTAGTAATCAAATAGTTTCAGAGCATTAACAGGAAGGAGGCTGTTTATTTCTCAGCTAATTCTTTTATCTGTACTAATATCGGATTCCAGCCTTCGCCGTTGTTGTATGTATCCTGGTAACGCTTTTCGCCATTGGCAACCTTAGTGTAGTCGCCCTGGCTAACAGCGAGTATAGTTTTATCGTTCTCCGAAGTAAGGGCGTAGGTAACAGTGAGATAGTTCTCAGGTATATCTTCCATGTTCTTATCATTGGGGTCTATTGTTGTGTAAGCAAGAAATTTTTCAGGCTGTATGTCAACAATATTACCTTTTACAGCTATTATTTCTTTCCCTTCGTAATTCATACGCCATAGCAGGAGGCTACCTGGTTTCCAATCGGAGACCGTTTCACAGCCGAACATGTATTTCTTTGTTTGTTCAGGGTTAACAAGGGCATCCCATACTTTTGCTGCCGGGGCATTAATCTCTATACTGCTCTTTACAAATAGTGCTTCACTCATGATTTTGATTTTTTAAAATGATGGTATGTTTTGTTTAGCAGCACAATACTATGATGTATAAATAAAAGCGGATTGCAAATCAGGGATTATTTCTAACTGAATGCGGAGTAATGCCGAATTTCCCTTTAAAAGCATTATTAAAATGCTGGGGTGTGGCATAGCCTAACTCAAAAGCTATTTCAGCAGCGGTCTTTTCTGTATCACGGAGGTATTGCTGCGCTAAGCTAAGACGCTGCTCTGCAAGATAGCCAAAGACCGTATTGCCAAAGGTTTCCTTAAAGCCCTTCTTAAGCTTATATTCATTAAGCCCTACCATTTTGGCTATTTCAGAAAGATTTGGCGGACTGCTCAGGCGTTCGTTTATGATATCTCTAACAGCTATTATCTTTTCTTTGTCTGTAGCCTTCTTTATAAAAATATCCTTCCTGTTCTCTGCTGCATCGCTTGCCTCAGCCGATAATACCAGCAGCTCTATACTCTTTGACAGCAGAAATAATTTCTTTAAATCACCGGCATATCTGCAATGAATGATCTGCTGAATAACCTGCTGTATGGGGGTATCTATTGCGCCCCAACTCTCAGACAACAAAACGCTCCTGCCACTTACTATGCTATCAGAGAAGCGCTTGAGAATATCATTTGCATTCTGTGTGAAGCTGATGAACATCTCTTTAGGGAACTGTACACCAAAGGTTTCCATCTCCAGAGTGCGGTTTTGAATCTCTATATCAAATTCCTGCGAGTACATCATATTGTGATGGCCACCGAGGAGATGAAAAGAACGATCGAGCTGCTTGTAGGAAAAGCTATAGTTTCCCTTTAGACCAAAATGCAGCCGTATCACATCGCTGTTATGATTGCTTGCAGGGACGGAAACATAGTCAGTGAACTTTGAAACCGCGTGGCCAAGACGAATACCGTCGCAATGCCAGATAGTGCTGGTCATAGTGCCTTTCTCGTGCGTTAGCTGCTTTGTTTCTTCCATAGGGCAAAGGTAAGCAGGTGAATACTAAAACAAGGAAATTTGCTGTGCAGTGGCTACCGGCGCATATACGCTGAGTGGCTTTGCCTGTGCTGCCTTCCTGCTGCTGATCTCATAAACAGGTGTTTCGTGGAACCTTGAGGCAACCACAATATTCGTGCTACCGGCATGTGCCATAAACAATTCGTGTGCGAGCTTAGGGCAATTATTATCTTTAGACAAGTGCGACAGGAACACGTGACTCATGTGCGCCGGGCGGTATGCGGTAAACAGGTCGAGCGCCTGCTTGTTGGACAAGTGACCTTCATCACCTCTTATGCGACGTTTGAGATGATACGGGTAACGACCCTGATCCAGCATAGCATCATCATAGTTAGCTTCCAAGAAAGCAGCGTGGCACTGACTGAAATGGTCGATGACGTTAGTGCATGGCGTACCGATGTCTGTAAAGACACCTATTCGTGTTTCATTACCCTCAATAATGAAGCTGTGCGGGTCGGCAGCATCATGCAGCTTGGGGAAAGCATGCACCGCAAGTGCGCCAATGCGAACAGGCTGATATGCAGCAAAAGATCTAACCAAGTCCTTATTCAGCTGCAAGCGGCTGTGCTGTAATGTGCGTGCAGTAATGTAAACGGGGATATTAAAGGTATTGGATATCACCTCAAGTCCGCGTATATGATCGCCATGCTCGTGGGAGATGAATATCGCCTTCACTTTGTCCATCGATAGATTCACTTTTCTCATACGCTTCACCGTCTCACGACAAGTAATACCTGCGTCTATGAGCACAGCTTCTGTATCGTTACCTATATAGTAACAATTGCCATTGCTGCCGGAATTGATGGAACAAACGAAAAGGGACATTGCTACTACAAAATAACCGGATTTAGCCTAATAAAACTAAAATTCAATACCGGGAGCCTTATAAATTCTTTTCTATTATAACGCGCTGCCCGTACTGTTTCAGATACGCGGCACGAATGCTAAACAATGGTGAACACATCTTAAAAAATGTAGCTACAATACAAGCTGCATGAACAAGCGCTGCAACATCTCGGCAGGGTCGCTGCAGAAGCCGGGGTGTACCCTGGAGGTTTGCACTACAGTGCTGCGCGTGGCAGTAAGCCAACGGAAACGCTCGGCGATAGGGAGCGTTGCTATCTTGCCACCGGCTGCCGCTCCCTGGCATATAAGCTCGAAAGCGCAGAGATATGCTTTTACCTCATCAATATCCAGCTCGGGAGAAAAGGCCAACAGGCGCTGCTCATCGAGATTAAAAGCTACCTGCAGAAAACGTTTTTTAGCACAGTAAAGCACAACACCTACATTCAGGAATTCTTCCCGCTCTACCCTTGGCACTACGCGAATGACAGCGTACTCAAATAAGTCCTTTTCCAACATGCTGCGCTTCTTTTACAAAGATTTCGGAATGAGCGATACGTGTTTGCAAGAACTCGGCGTATGCTTGTCTATGTTCGTCAGCAGAGCTGAAGGGCGCATCACTAGTGAGCCATTCGGCAGGTATGAGTGCAACGATTTTTTGCACAAGCTCGTTACTTAAAATGCTGCGGAACTCTTTATCCACCTCGCCGAGCATTGTAGCCTGGGGTAAGAGCACATGATCCTTTACGTGCACAAAAGGCTTTATTGCCTGCTCGCGCCAATTGCTCCATGAATGATGAAAATACAAAGATGCACCATGATCTATGAGCCAGAGCTCTTTGTGCCATAGCAACATATTGGTGTTGCGTACTGTGCGGTCCACATTCATTAAAAGGCAATCGAGCCACACTATCTGTGAGGCAAGCTTTGCATCTACCGTCGTAACTGTGGGATCGAATGTTTTGGAACCTGAGAGATAATGCAGTGCAAGATTAAGGCCTATACTGGCCTTGAGCAGGTCCTGTATTTCTTCATCCGGCTCTGTACGGCCAAAGCCTTCATCCAGATTGGCAAATACAAGCTCCGGAATGCGCAGGCCCAATGAGCGTGCAATTTCGCCACCAATCAATTCTGCGATGAGTGCTTTGGGGCCCTGGCCCGCGCCACGAAATTTGAGCACATACAGAAAGTCATCATCTGCCTCTGCAATTGCCGGCAT
>JAFDXS010000430.1 GCA_018267795.1 Bacteroidota bacterium
ATCCAGTGCGATAGCTTCATCCAGAGTTGTTTGATAAGAGTAGGGAGCAGCGCCTTCAGGGTCAATACCCTTTACCTTGCCGTATGACAGGCGAAGTGTGAAGTTAGCGTCAGGATAAAGCATGGTATTGTTTTCTTTAGCCATCCGGCATTTCATGTATAGCCTGTTGAAATAATTAATGCGCGTATAGTATTCATTTAAGGCCGGGGTGATATTGTGTTTCCGCACGTCAGCTACCGTATGATACAGTTGCCACGCAGGGTCGGACATTATACGCATGGTATCTCCCGCCTTTGCTTTTTGTGCAAAGTCGTTCAGCTTCTGCATTGAGGTAACAAGTGATGTTTTGTATGCATCATCTGCCCATTTTTCATAGCTGTTATTATGCACTTCATATTCTGTACGATAGTAAGCAGGCACTAAAGCGCTGCAATTGCTAAAGAACAAAGGCATAAGTGAGATAAACACTTTCTTATCGGTAGCATCATCAAAATTCTTGTAAAAGCCATTGTACTGGTTGAGCAATGAACTTAATGAATCGTCCAGTTTATCATCCGGCAATCCTGCCCGGAAGCAGGCCAGTAATCGGTCAAGCATTGCGCCCTGGGTTACCAGTTCTATGCCATATACTGCCTCTCTTATGTATTCTTCTGCTTTTATGAGGCTATCTGCAGCTTCTGCGCTTGCCTGCATCCTTGCCAGTAAGCCGGCCGCATACGGAAAGGCGCTATCGTGTGTTATAGCCCATGCCTGGAAGTCATGCTCATAGGCTCTCTTTTTTGCAATTACGTTATTTAGTTGCAGGCCATGTACTTCTCCCTGCCACTTCTTCCAGCCATTGGCCACGCCTGCACGCTTAGAAGTGTATTTTATAAATACATCGCGTGAGTCGGCCATCGCCTTATTCCAAACACCCAGCTTTAAAGTACGTGCCTGTATACGGATGGGGTCGGAAATCGCGTACACCTGGTTTAGCTGGAAGGAAGAAATATATTCCTGTGTAATGGCAGGAAAGCCATAAACCATAGTAAAATCCCCTTCTTTATATCCAGATGCACTGAGCGTAAAAGACTGTCTTGCCTGGTAGGGAACATTACCTTTCGAATATTCTGCTGGCTTATTGTCTTTGCCCGCATATACCCGGAACAAACTAAAGTCACCCGTATGGCGAGGCCAGCTCCAGTTTTCTACATCGCCGCCAAAATAGCCTATGCCATTAGGCGGAAAGCCTACCAGGCGTACATCACGATAAGTTTCACTTATCACTGCCCAATACTGGTTGCCATTGAAAAAAGGCCTTATTGCCGCATCCATGTGCGTAGTGAACTTATAGCCATTTTCCAGATTCTTTATCCGGGTTACAACGATACTATCTCTTGATGCATCGCTCAGCGTATCAGGAAGGTTGCCTGTTATCCTGTCCGTAACATTTTCCATTTTGCGTACAAAAGTTACGGTAAGACCGGGGCAGGGTATTTCTTCCTGCTGGTTCATTGCCCAGTAACCTTTGGCAAAATAGTCGTTTTCAGTACTGCTCAGGCCCTGTACCGCTCCATAGCCGCAGTGATGGTTGGTAAGTATCAGGCCCTTTGATGAAATAATTTCGCCGGTGCACCCCCTGCCAAAGAGTACCACAGCATTGTTCAGCCCCGTACCATCGGCATTGTATATTTTTTCTATGGGTATTTCCAGGCCCATAGCTTTCATTTCTGCTTCCCGGTCTTTTATTGTAGCGGGAATCCACATTCCTTCTTTTGCCTCAACCTTTTGCAGGCTTAGTGCCGTCAATAATAAGAGGCTTGCCTTTGATAAATGAGAGGCGAAAGGACTTAACTTTAACATAGTAATTTTTTGATTTAAAGAAATAAATATACCGTTTTGCTATAAAAGTTTTAGTCAAATAGTTATATTAGCCCAATATAAAGTGAAATTGTTTTCAGTATTATGAAAAAATGCCTACTCTTCGTAGCACTTTTAGTAGTGTCGCAGTTGGATAAACTTAAGGCTCAACCCCTATTTCAGGCACCTGATACAGTGTGCGTGAGACAGACGTTACAGTTGCAAACAACTGTAAATGGCGCTTCGTCTTACTACTGGGGCTTTTGTTCAGGTTATCTCAGGAACTTTCCTACTGCAATAAGTAATCTGGGCGCTGGTTTTCAGATAGATACGCCACGCGCAATGGTACTGGAAAAGGATGGTGGCAATTACTATGGTTTTGTTGCAAACTATGCTAATTCTACACTTATCAGGCTGGATTATGGTAAAAGCCTTTCCAACGTTCCTACCGTTACTAATTTCGGAACATTGGCCAATAAGTTTCCTGTGCATCCTAAATCGATGTACATGACAAAGGATACCGCCTCAGGCAAATGGTTTATGTTTGTTTCTGGCGGTGATGATCCTACAAATTCTACCCTCGGACGTCTTGACTTTCTTACTTCGCTTTCAAATACACCTAACATAGTAAATTTTGGTAACCTTGGCAGCGCACTGAACGACCCGCGTGGTCTGTTTGTAGCCCAGGAGGCAGGTAACTGGTATGGCTTCCTGTTCAACTACGGAACAAACAGCATGGTGCGTTTTGATATTGGAGCAAATATCTCTTTAACACCGAGTTTCAGCGATCAGGGAAATATAGGTGGCTTGCTTAATGGCCCTACTGATATGGCAGCTGTATATGACGCCGGTGCATGGTATTTCTTCGTAACGAATAATGGTAATAGCTCACTCATGCGTATAGACATGGGCAGCCTCACTAATACTAATCCGCCATCTACATTTTTAGGCAACCCGGTTCAGACTATTCATAATCCTACTGGTATAAAGCTGGTACGAGATTGTGGTGACTTATACGCATTCATTACCAATTACGAC
>JAFDXS010000431.1 GCA_018267795.1 Bacteroidota bacterium
TGCCTAACGCTTCATAATAAAGAGACAGGTAATAATATGGAGCGGGGGATTCCTGCTCTTTGTTTTGTACGAATTTTATATATGGAATATATTTCTCAAGGGCGGAGGGGTTATTTCTATGGACGTTCAGAGCTGCCACTACAACATTCATTTTAAGAAGTGTATCATTTGGAAGCAGAGAGCTTGCTTTTGTGAAATATGTGAGTGATTCGGGCTTTCCGAATTCAAACAAAATTTGCCCCTTAAGTTCGTTATAATAAGGATCCTCCGAATGGTGCGCTAGCAGTGGGTCTATGTTTGCAAGAGCTTCCTTTTGCTGCCCCTGTCGCATATATGCGACTGCTTTCATATAGGATGCAATCTCAGTGTTTTTTACTCTAGCTACCTCTTTTAGCACATATTCTGGTGATTCAGTAAATGCAAAGATCTTGTAGCTCATCCTTTTGTATCTAGCTTCTAAAGATGGTGATGAAGTGCTGTGTTTATATTTAGAACGAGACATAAAATCGCTTAATGCCTGAATCCTTTCTGAACCAAGAGGGTGAGTCTGTGCATAAGGGTCAGGCCTTGCCGCTCTTTCATCAGCTATGAAAGTATCAAACATCTCCTTCATGCCAATTGCGCTATTGCCAGATTTTTCTAAACTTTGGAATGCTGCTTGATCTGCTGATGATTCAAATGCTCTGGAATATTTGAGTATGTTCGTAGTAGCAACGTCAGAGCCACCAGCGGCTCCTGCTATCAATGCTCCAGGATTACCTGAGGCAATAGCTGTTGCAAGCCCTATAGCAATCCCACCCAGCGCTGCTTTTTGTTGATTAGCAATATCCATTTCCATACGTGCAACATGGTGCCCAACAACGTGGCCAAGTTCGTGTGCTAGCACTCCTTTAATAACGTCTACATCATGGAATTTTGCAATTAACCCTGTATATATAAAAATATCGTTACCACCTGGCGTAAAGGCATTAACTTGAGGATTTTGAATGAAGAACAAATTCACTTTTCCTCTTACTCCGGAAACTCTGACTATAGGGTTTATAGCTTCTACAACTATATTTTCCATTTCCGAATCACGTACTAACGTATCTGCATGGACAGATGTGAATGTGAAGAAGGAGAGGATAATGATATAAAAAAACGTCATCCTCGAGCCCGGCGTAGCACTAGCGAAGACGGGTCGGGGATCTCGTGAGTCAAGAGTGATCGCGTTGCGGCCCTGAGATTCCCAAAAGCTATTACGTTTGAGAATGACGGGTGTGGTTGAAGTTTTCGCGCCTTCGGCATAGGAATGGCGACTAATCATCCCCAATATATTTTTCAAACTTATTTTTTTCATTTACATATTTCTCCGCATCAGGTGGTGCTGGCTTTTTTATAGTAATTACTGGCCATTTTTTAGAAAGTTTATGAGCCCTTTCAATCCAAAGCATCAATTCAGGTGATTCTTCCTTAATGGCGTCTATAGGACACTCAGGAACGCATACACCACAGTCTATGCACTCTTCGGGATTAATGACGAGCATATCATCGCCCTCATGAAAACAATCTACGGGGCACACTTCCACGCAATCAGTATATTTGCATTTTACGCATGCATCAGTTACTACGTAAGTCATATTTGACCTTGTTTATTAGTGTTTTTACCTTCAAAATCCATATAGAAATAAAAAATGCTATAAAGGCTGAAAACATTATAAAAAGTGGTGCTAGCATTGAATTGTCAATTGCGGGGCCAGAAAGCTTTAGTACGCTTGATGGTTGATGGAGACTATTCCAAATATCTACCGAAAATTTTACAATTGGAACATTTATTGCGCCAAGCAAGGCAATAGCTGCCGCTGGCTTTTCTGCTCTGAATATGTCATCACCAGCATTGATTACAGCAATATATGCCAAATATAGCAGGAATAGCACTAGCATTGAAGTAAGCCTTGCATCCCAAACCCACCATGCTCCCCAAATTGGCTTGCCCCAAAGAGCTCCTGTAATTAGAGTAATTGCAGCAAAAGATGCGCCTATAGGGGCAGCACTAGCAGCAAACAAATATGCAAGTTTAAGTCTCCACACAATTGAAAGTAAACTGCAAAGGGCTATAAACATATATATCCCAAGAGACATCCAAGCTGCTGGTACGTGGACATACATTACTCTTACCATTTCGCCTTGTTGATAGTCAGCAGGGGATGAGAATAAGGCATAATATATTCCCAGCGCAAAAAGCAGCACTGAAAGCAGCGAGATGGGTACCAGGACCTTACCCGATATTTTGTGAAATATATGAGGTGATATAATCTGCATCATAAGTATTATTTAAGACCCAAGCCATGTAGAGATATGTGAAAGGAAATTCTTATCAATAAGTGCAATTACTACTTCAATCGTAATGAGAACGATAATGATAATCTCAAGCCTTGAAGAATGTCTCGCATTAAGTTCATCTGACAAGATGGAATATAAATCGTGAATCATATCAAGTCTATGGTTCATTATATTCTGCCTTTGTGTAATATCATGAAACTCTGCTGTCATCAAATATAAAGGCTCATAACTAGGGCGCCGCCAGAAAAATTCCGGTACATCAAGGATATCGCTATGCATATTGATGGAATATCTCTCGCTAAAGAGTACACCCATTTGTTTAGCAATTTCAGTTTTAGACAAAGAAACACTACCGCGCTGTGCGAGTTCCTTTTGAATCGGAGCAGTAGCATCAAGAAGGTTGCTTACTGACCTCTCCAAAATCTGTAGTTTTACAGACTGGGCAAGAGCGTGAGACATAGAAATCTTTGTAAAAACATGGTTGTTGTGAAGGATGATTTCATTTTTATCCTCATCAATGAATGATTTTTGCGAAGATTCGTCATAATT
>JAFDXS010000432.1 GCA_018267795.1 Bacteroidota bacterium
AAAGAGCTATTAAAGTCTTACAAAAACTTATTAAATGATAATACAAAAATTCAAATAGAAAAACTAAAAGAAGAGCAACGAAAATATATTTCAACAATTCAAGAAATAAAAAGTCCCATCATTTTCTACAACAATACATTTGGGAACACAGAAGATGGTAAAATTCTACAACCCACTCGAATAGTTGAATATAATACTTTCGCAGAAAGTCTTAAAAATTCACTTCTAATAATAGATATAGAAAAAGCTTCATCTTTAGCTTATAATTTTGTCGATTGTATAAACGAATTCAGTGCAAAAAAAAATGAGTTACATGAAACGCTTCAACGAAAACAAGTTCAATTAGCAGATTTATCAAAGGCAGAACAGGATTTGTTAATTATAATTAATGAACTGAAGGACAGAAAATTATTTGCTTCAAAAATCATTGAAATAAAAAATGCAATTAATAATAAAACAATTGTTTCAAAACTAATAGATAATAAAGTTTGCTTTAATACTACTGCAATTAGTAAAAAGACTTCTGAAGCAAGAGATGAATTAATTCAAAATGATTTCATTACTATTTTTGGGAGAGAAATACAGAATTTAAGAAAATCAAATATTAGAATTGATTTAAGTTTTGCTACAGTAAAAGGTCAATCTAAAGTCCAACAAAAAATTAGTTCTTATTTACTTAGTGATGTTCTTAGTGAAGGCGAACAAAAGGCATTTGCAATGGCTGAATTCTTTACCGAATTGCAGCTTGATAGTTCATTTGCACCAGTAATCTTCGACGATCCTGTTAATAGCCTTGATCATAATATCATTGATGATGTATGCAAAAGGTTATTATTACTTTCAACAGACAGACAGGTAATCATCTTCACACATAATATCCTTTTATTAAATAGTTTTTTGGTTAACAGTAAAATCAAAACATTTGAGGCATTAGAATGCAATTTTTATGATATAAAAACAAATTTTGAACTTAGCGGTTATATTAGTGAATCGGAAGAATCAATAGACCGAGTAAACCGATTTGTAAAGAAAATAGATACATTAATAAATAATACACCAAAAGGTAGTAGATTGGAAACGGAAATTGCAGCAGAGGGTTATGGATTACTAAGATCAACAATTGAATTACTCGTCGAGCAAAACATCTTTAACAATACTATAAGACGTTATCAAAAAAATGTAGCACTGACAAATTTCATTAAAGTTGATGGCGCTTTATTAGATGAATGCAAACATACAATATACGACCTTTTTGATCGATGCTCAGGCTTTACAAATGCTCATTCTGAACCATTAGTCGTAACAAACGAACCTTCATTAAATGATTTAAAACAAGACTTACAATTAGTGAAAGACCTTATTAAAAAATTCTCCTAACAATATTCTACCAAGCTTACCCCCCCGCTCGGCGTAGTGTTCCACTACGTCGTCTCGGCAGCCAATCTCCTGATTGGCGATACAAATCTTGTAAAGAGATAAATGTACAATCCACTATTTCGGATACTCAAACCCTGTTTCCTGTTCCTTGGTCTTTATAGGTCGCACCTCAATACTGGCAGTAGGCACATACTCAAATTCTGGGTTTTGCTTCGCTATGCTGATGGCCTCATTTATATCCTCAGCCCTTATATGGTAGTAGCCAACCTGCACCTCATTACCGGCATTTAATGCTACCTCGTTCCATCCGCTTTCTGTTTGCGTAATAACAACACCTTCCCTTACCAGCGGCTGTGCAGCTATCAGTTTATTTTCAGCCTTCAAAACATCAATATAAGATTCGCACTCCTTAATAAATGCAAGATGTTTTTCAGCTGATAAAGCAGCCTTAGCATCGCCCTGGTTACGTATATGCAACATGAACTCTTTCATATATTATATTTTACGCTAAAGTTATACTTTCCCAAAAAGCGGCCCAAAAAAAGAATATCAAATCATTATTACTATTACACTCCTCTGGTTCTCGTTTCTAACGAGGATTCCACGATTGGGCGTTTGAAACGCCCGAAACAACAAAGGCAAAGACGATAAGCGCTACTATAGCCCAGCCCATGATGGAGCCTCAATTGGCGAGACAAAAAGAAAGTAAACTCACGTAGAGCACGCAACAAAAAACAATCAAAAATGTGGATATGATTATTTGGAACCCGCATGTTAATAATAGTACCTTGCATAACACTCCCCTCTTGAGAGGGGTTAGGGGTGTGTTCTACGCACTACGGACAACACCTCATAAAGTTCTTTGACAGACTGTAAACCCTAAAATGCTGCATTAGCATTTAGCGTCATATTGCCGCATTCCACCACATTGTCGCATTGCTTAGGTATAAAACAAGTGAATTATACCCAATTATACCCTAACCCAATCCGCCGAAAGCATTGCCAGCAAAAGCATCCAGCCAAAAATCGCAAAAACAGCAATTTTTTTCTGAATTATACCCTGGCAACTTTTGATAATAAAAGCGATGCCGCCCAACCCATGATGAAGCCTTAATTTTTGTCGGAAACACAACTAAACGCAAAGCCCTCAGAGTTCATTAGCCCGGCAGCGCAGTAGCACTGTCGTTCATAGTAGCACCAACCGGAAAAAAGGAAGCTTTTTTTTCCGGCGGCTTTCTTTGGTTCATTTCTTTGCGCCAAAGAAAGAACAAACTGCGCAACAATAGAATGCACAACATTCTGGCTACCTATTATCACATTACACTAAATCAATAACCTCCTCCACCCCTATCTCCTTCAAAAAGTATTCATCATGCGATACAACAATAATTGTCCCTTTATACTCATTAATGGCATTGGTTAATATATCCACATTTTGAATGTCGAGATTGTTGGTAGGCTCATCCATTATTATCACATCGGGCGCCTGCTTA
>JAFDXS010000433.1 GCA_018267795.1 Bacteroidota bacterium
ACTACACCTATTAAGCCTATCCACGGTAACTGGCCTGGCGAAATTCCTGAAGTTCACCGTTGGCCGTATGATTACAAAGACGATGGTCATGGTAACGACTTCGTTCTTCAGACAGAACCACTGAAACCTGGAGAAGAATCACACTAAACAACAGTCATTCAATATAGTTACAACCGTCATGCTCAGCATGACGGTTTTTTTGTGCTCACTTGAATTGATTGGGGGAATAATATAAGATTACCCTATTTACACATCATAAAATGCATTTTCTTCCGCGAGCGGACACAATGCAACAATCCGTAACTTTAGGATACTAAAGAGGGAATGAATTGTTATGAACGGCTTTATATTTTCAAAATACGAACCACAGAAGAACCAGACGCCATTTGATAAGTTATTTAATCTGTTTATGGAGCTGCTGCAATATACCAGTGGCGATGCGACAGAGGCCCTTAATTGGCTCACAGAGCTGGATAGGGAGCACAAGCTCACAGACGATGAATATGGCATAGGCGATTTCATAGAAGACCTAAAAAAGCAAGGTTACATAGGAGAGAATGAGCAGGACGGTGCCTACCAGATAACCACCAAAACAGAACAAACCATACGCAAGCGCTCGCTTGATGAAATATTTGGCAAACTAAAGAAAACCAAACAAGGCAACCACCGTGTGTATAGAAGTGGGCAAGGCGATGAAATGAACCCTGAAATACGCCCTTATGAGTTTGGCGATGCGCTCGACGCTATTGACTATACCGGTAGCCTGAAGAACGCTTTCATAAATAACGGTATCGACCAGTTATCCATGCAGCAGGATGATCTCGAGATCCATGAAACAGATTTCAAGACGCAGACATCTACCGTGCTCATGATCGATATCTCTCACTCCATGATATTGTATGGCGAGGACCGCATTACCCCTGCCAAAAAAGTGGCAATGGCGCTCAGTGAACTGATAACCACAAGATACCCTAAGGATACACTTGATATAGTAGTATTTGGTAACGATGCCTGGCAGATAGAAATGAAGGATCTTCCCTACCTGCAGGTTGGGCCATTCCACACCAACACAGTAGCAGGCCTTGAGCTGGCTATGGATATACTGCGCAGGCGCAAAAATCCCAACAAACAGATATTCATGATTACCGATGGTAAACCTACCTGCCTTAAGATCGGGAATAAATACTACAAGAATAGCTTTGGTATAGACAGCAAGATATTAAACCGCACACTCAATCTGGCAGGGCAGCTACGCAGGCTCAAAATCCCGGTTATCACATTCATGATAGCCCGCGATCCATATCTGCAATCATTCGTGCGCAACTTTACCGAGGTGAATAACGGCAAAGCCTTTTATTCATCTTTAGACGGCCTTGGCCAGTTCATATTCGAAGACTATGAACGCAACAAAAGAAAAAGAGTAAAGTAGCAGTGCTTGATTAGCTTACCAGCGTACCCACATGCTTACCTATCACCACGTTTAGCAGGTTGCCAGGCGTATTCATGTCAAATACTATAATAGGCAGGTTGTTTTCCTGGCACAGCGTAAAGGCAGTCATGTCCATTACTTTCAGGCCCTTGCTTATTACATCCTTAAAGCTCAGTGTTTCGTAGCGAGTTGCTGTACTATCCTTTTCAGGATCAGCAGTATAGATGCCATCTACGCGTGTGCCTTTCAGTATTACATCCGCGCTTATTTCTATAGCACGCAGCGAGCCTGCCGTATCTGTAGTGAAGTATGGGTTACCCGTTCCGGCACCGAATATCACCACGCGGCCTTTCTCCAGGTGGCGTATAGCACGGCGGCGTATGTACGGCTCTGCTATCTGCTCCATTTTTATAGCGCTTTGCAGGCGTGTTTTTACGCCGGCTTTTTCCAGGGCAGCCTGTAAGGCCATACCGTTAATAACGGTCGCCAGCATACCCATATAGTCGCCATGTGCGCGTTCTATCCCTGTTTCAGCCTCGTTCATCCCGCGATATATATTGCCGCCACCTATTACCACTGCTACCTGCACCCCTATATCTGTAATGGCTTTTATATCCATTGCGTAGAGGTCCAGCATCTTAGGATCAATACCGTAGTTACGGTCGCCCATTAAAGATTCGCCGGAAAGTTTTAGCAGTATTCGGTTAAATTTTGGCAGCATGTTCTATACGTAAATTATTAAAGGCTTTACGACTGCAAAGAAAGAAAAAAGTTCCCGCTTATAGACGAGCAACTTAAAATTTATTGGGTCAGTATTTATATTAATGCGTTTGCCATAAATCATACTTATTATTCCTGGCCGCATTCAAGCAGTCAGGATGGCACTTTTCTGCCTGGTCTCTGGATATATATCAGTTTTTACACTGATTATTGTCATCTAATAAAGTAGTATGATGCTTTAATCTTGCCGGATATCAAACAACAAGAGGTTATGAGAAAGTTACTACTTATTCTACCGTTTTTGGTGCTTGCTATATATGCAGGTGCTCAGGACTGCCCCAATGGAGATTTTGAAAATTGGGTTTCTCACCCATATTATACTCCGGATTCCAATTGGTACACTTCCAATATTCGATCGCTGTCGCAGGCCGACACACTCACTGTATGGAAGGTTACCGGGCATAGCGGCCAGGCAATACACATACAAACTGCCATCATTGGCACAGATACCCTGCAAGCCTATGCGATCAATACCATCGGCGACCCCAAGTCCGGCAGCGGCGGTGTGCCCTATACACAGCAGCCCACTTCCATTACTGGCTATTACAGGTACAACATGGTAGCGAATGATTCTGCCTTAATGATCATTGAGTTTAAAAAAGCAGGTACCGTTATTTCAGCTACCCAGTTCACATTTAGAAATGTATCCGGAAGCCTG
>JAFDXS010000434.1 GCA_018267795.1 Bacteroidota bacterium
AATAAAGTGTATGGGCTATAAAGAAGCAGACACCGGCAAAGTATTACAGTGGATAAAAGATAATTATGAAGGAAAGGAAGTAAGGGATTCCCGTTCCGAAGCGGGCAATTGGTTGCAGCTCACCTTAGAGCATATCGATAGGGGCACAGCTACCATATCGCTTGTTGTTAGAAAAGAGATGACTAACCCCTATGGCAATATACATGGGGGCATGATGTCCCTGCTGATAGATGAAGCAATAGGCTGGGCGGTAGTAAGCCTGGATGCGGAAACACATTACACTTCCATGAATCTTAACGTTGACTTTCTGTATGCGATCAAAGAAGGGCATCGCCTTAAGGCTACAGGCACCATCATCAGGCATGGGAAGAAGATTATTCACGCCGAGTGTGCGGTTCATGACGATAAAGGTATTTTACTTGCAAAAGCTGCCAGCAATCTCATAGCAACCAGTATGGAGATAAAAAAATAATATGTTTATTGTTGATGTACCAATGATACATGCATTTTTCTCTTTTTGCATTTAAGTATTTACTTTTACGCCTTCATGCTCAACGGAAAAAAAATAGTAGTAGTATTACCTGCATACAATGCAGCCTTAACGCTGGAGCGTACCTATAAAGAAATACCTTTCGATGTAGTTGATGATGTTGTATTAGTTGATGACAATAGTAAGGACGATACGGTAGAAGTAGGTAAAAAGCTGGGTATTCGCCATATTGTAAAGCACGAAGTAAATAAAGGCTACGGCGGCAACCAGAAAAGCTGTTACAGCAAAGCGCTGGAAATAGGTGCAGATATAGTTATCATGCTCCATCCTGATTATCAATACACACCTAAGCTATTGCTTGCTATGTCTTCTATCATAGCAAATGATGTTTACCCTGTAGTATTAGCTTCACGTATATTAGGTAATGGTGCTCTGCGCGGGGGCATGCCTGTTTATAAATATATCTTCAATCGCTTTCTTACCCTGTTCGAGAATGTAATGCTCTGGGAAAAGTTAAGCGAATATCACACCGGCTATCGTGCATTCTCTGCCGACGTTATCCGCTCCATTGACTTCACCCACAACAGCGATGATTTCGTTTTCGACAACGAAATGATCTCGCAGATATTCATGAACGGCTTCGAAATAGCAGAAGTTACCTGCCCTACAAAATACTTTGAAGAAGCCTCCAGCATCAATTTCAAGCGCAGCATGAAATACGGTAGGGGAGTATTACGTGTATCTATGGCGCATCGTTTCCACAAATGGGGGCTGATAAAAAGTAAACTTTACGGTAAACCAACTAAATAACATTTCACAATAAAAGAACGCCGCTCGTAGTGAGCGGCGTTCTTTTTTCTACTTTAATATTCTTACTTCAAAGTTACTACAGGAGCAACAACAGTCTTCACTTCTTTCTTCACAGGGGCCTTCACTGTTACTGGCTTAGTGCGCATATTGGCAATAGTCGGAGCAATTACCAGCGCCACAATAGACATCAGTTTTATCAGGATGTTCATTGAAGGACCAGATGTATCTTTAAATGGATCACCCACTGTATCACCAGTTACAGAAGCTTTATGCGGTTCAGATTTCTTATAATAGATCTCGCCATTTATCTCCACGCCTTTTTCAAATGATTTCTTTGCATTGTCCCATGCGCCACCCGCATTGTTCTGGAACATACCCATCAGCACACCACTCACAGTAGCCCCTGCAAGGAAGCCGCCAAGAGCTTCGGCACCTAAGCCTGGCATAAAGCCAATAATAAGCGGTGAGATAATAGCAATAGCACCTGGAGCTATCATTTTGCGTATTGATGCTTGTGTAGAGATAGCCACACATTTATCATATTCAGGTTTGCCGGTACCTTCCATTATCCCGGGTATCGTACGGAACTGGCGACGAACTTCTTCCACCATGCTCATAGCAGCCTGTCCCACAGCGCGTATAGCAAGGGATGAGAAAATAAATGGTATCATACCACCTACAAAAAGACATGCAAGAACATTCGCTTTATAGATGTCAATGCCTTGTATACCTGCCACACCCACAAATGCAGCAAACAATGCAAGAGCAGTAAGAGCAGCACTTGCTATTGCAAAGCCTTTACCTGTGGCAGCAGTAGTATTACCCACAGCATCCAGTGTATCTGTTTTTTCGCGTACTTCTTTAGGCAGTTCGCTCATTTCAGCTATACCACCGGCATTATCAGCTATCGGGCCAAATGCATCTATCGCAAGCTGCATAGCCGTAGTAGCCATCATGCCTGCAGCAGCTATTGCTACACCATAAAGGCCTGCGCAAGAGTAAGCACCCCATATACCGCCGGCCAGTACTATAATAGGTAAGAAAGTACTTTCCATACCCACTGCGAGACCGCCAATGATATTAGTAGCATGTCCTGTAGATGATTGTCTTACTATGCTCAGCACAGGGCGTTTGCCCATTGCTGTATAGTATTCAGTTATTATGCTCATTAAGGTACCCACCAGTAAGCCTACTATTATAGCACCAAATACACCATTTCTAGTAAACTCCAATCCGCGAAGCATCATAGTTTCAGGCATCAGGTAGTTCACCAGGAAGTAAGAGGCAATAGCAGTTAATACTATTGAACCCCAATTACCCATATTTAATGCCTTCTGCACCGCAGAAGTGCTCACACCCACTTTATCAGATACGCGAACGAATAAAGTAGCAATGATAGAAAATATAATACCCATACCTGCTATCAGCATAGGCAGTAATATCGGCGCAAAGCCATTAAATGCATCTGTAGATATTGTTTCCTGTCCCAGCACCATAGTAGCCAGTACTGTTGCTACATAAGAGCCAAATAAGTCAGCACCCATACCTGCTACGTCGCCTACGTT
>JAFDXS010000435.1 GCA_018267795.1 Bacteroidota bacterium
GCTGAAGATCATTAAAGACAGGCTGGATGCAGCAGTATTTAACAGGCTGCTATGGTACGCACTGATACTATGCTTTGCATACCCGGCTTACTATTCAGGCGGCAAGAACCAGATCTGGTGGAGCTATCCATTGCCTTTGCAGCTTGTACGCTTTATACATGCCTAAAACAGGCGCTTCACTGTGGGCTGCTCATTACTATCAATGCCGCCCAGTTGCAATATACCCGGTTGTGCGCCTGCTTGCAGGCTACCAGCTACATCAGCCAGTTGCAAAGCACAGGCACCATTATAAGTGCCCCATGTTATCAGTGTTTCCCAATCGATATGCGGGTAATGTTGCTTAATGGTGTACAGCTCTGCTAATACAGACAGTTGATGATTCGACGCCAGGCTGTCCGTGCCTACACATACCTTAGCATGTTCCCTTACGAACATATCAACATCAGGCAATGCATTCTCTATATATAAATTGGCATTAGGGCAAAAGCACCAATACACATCCTGCAGGTAAGCCTTAGCAAGTTGTATATCTGTAAGTGATGTATAAGTATTGTGTATGAAAATAAAAGGATGTGTCGGTGAAAGCCATTCCAGGTAAGTCTGCAAAGATGTCTTACCAGATGGCTGAAAGAAATCATCATCTATGTTCATACCATGCAGCAGCGATTGCACGGGCCCTTTCTTCAGCAAGTAATATTCGTCTTCGGCCCGGCTCTCCTGGTTGTGTATGGAAATCAGGGCTTGCTTATCATGATCATCGATCATCCTAAAAAGGCGAAAGGACACAGAATAAGGTGCATGGGGCACTATAGACTGCCTTAGCTTTTTGCTTCCGGCCGCTTGTGCAGCAAAAGCAGCATACACATCCGCCGATCTTGCAAACTGTTTCTCAGGATTCTCAGCAAACCCAATAGCCTCTACAAAACTATGCACATGAAGTTTATCAAGGCCCCGTACATCAATAGTATCTGTAACATTAGCTATGTCTCCTACAGCTACCACGCCATTTTTCAGCAGCTCCTCGTACCCCTTATGCCTTGCCTCCTTCTTCTGCTCTTCACTATAGTCATTTCGGTATTTAGGAATGCTTTGCAGGAAAGGTATCAGCCCCGTCTGCTCAGGCACTACACCCTTCATGTGCGAAAGCTCCAGGTGGCAATGTGCGTTTATAAAACCCGGCGTCAACACTCCTTCATAAAATATCACCCCATCCTTCACATCACTATGAAAAGCTATGATAGTACCATCATCTGCTACTTCCAGTACAGTACCCAGGGGTAGCCATTTATGGCCATCGTGTATGCGGTCTGCAGTTATAAAGGACATCTTAACTCTTGAAATGTTTCAATACTATTACTTCCTTTTCATCAAGAAAGCGCCACTTGCTGCGCGGCAGGTTCTTCTTGGTAAGGCCGGCATATATTACACGGTCCAGTTTCTCCACTACATAGCCCAGCGATTCGAAAATACGGCGCACGATACGGTTGCGCCCGCTATGTATCTGGAGGCCCAGTTCCTTTTTATCATCCAGGTAAGACAGTTCATCTACACGCACCATACCATCTTCAAGCTCTATACCTTCCATTATCTTTTCAAAGTCTGCCTTTGTCAATGGTTTATCCAGCGATACCTGGTACACTTTCTTCACCTCGTAGCTAGGGTGCGACAGGCGCTGTGCAAGGTCACCGTCATTGGTCATAAGCAGAAGGCCGGTGGTATTTCTGTCCAGCCTGCCTACAGGATACAATCTCTCCACACCGGAGTTAGCCACCAGGTCCATTACCGTTTTGCGTTCCTTCGGGTCATCAGTGGTAGTAATAAAGCCTTTAGGTTTATTGAGCAGTATATATACCATATCCTTCACAGGAAACAGCTTCTTACCTGCCATGGTTACTTTATCGCCCTCTTTTACTTTATAGCCGGGGTCTATCACCAGCTCGCCATTCACCTTTATCTTGCCCTGGCGTACCAGTTCTGCTGCATCGCGGCGACTGCATTCTCCACTGTGCGCTATGTATTTATTAAGCGGCATTTGTGCTTCAGGTGTGTCGGCATCCATGTCATCGTCGTAGTCCTCATATCTCTTTTTGAAAGGTATTTCAGGCCTGGACTTCTTGTAACCTCTGTCAAATTTCTTTTCAAAACGACGAGGTGTGCTGTCCGGCAATTCCTTACTGAAATCAGGAGATTTTTCTACAGAGCTGTCTTCATCCTCCTGCGGCTTGCGTCTTGTCTTTTGCTCGAATATATCCATGTCGCTCCAGCGCTTAGGTTTGTCTCCGAAGCCTCCTTTATCCTGCCTTGGCCCACGTTTGGGTTTTGTGTCGTAAGCACCTTTATCCTGTCGTGGTGCACGTTTAGGTTTTTCTTCCTGTCCGGCACGATCCGGTACCGGAAGGTCTTTATAGTCGGTAAACTTCTTTTTTTCAAATCCCGGCTTATCATCGCGCGGGCCACGTGTACCATAAGGCCGTCTTTCACCGTCGCCGTTATCACGCGTACCATAAGGTCGCTTTGGCTTGTCATCACGATCGCCATAAGAACGCTTTGGCTTATCGTCACGATCGCCGTAAGAACGTTTTGGTCTGTCGTCGCGGTCCCCGTATGGGCGCTTTGGTTTATCATCGCGATCACCATAGGAACGTTTTGGTTTATCATCGCGGTCCCCGTATGGACGCTTGGGTCTATCGTCACGGTCGCCATAAGAGCGTTTTGGTCTGTCATCTCGATCCCCATAGGAACGTTTCGGCTTATCATCATGGTCACCATAAGAGCGTTTTGGCTTATCGTCTCGATCGCCATAAGAACGTTTTGGTCTATCATCACGGTCGCCGTAGGGGCGCTTTGGTTTATCGTCGCGATC
>JAFDXS010000436.1 GCA_018267795.1 Bacteroidota bacterium
TAAGCTAAAGTGCCAGTATCTCAAGATTACCAATAATGAAGATGGTAAGAGCATGGAAGACAATATCCATAATTACCTTTCTAATGATCTTACGGTTATTGTGTACAATTTCGTCGACATGCTTTCTCATGCCCGTACTGAAATGGAAGTGCTGAAAGAGCTGGCCAGCGACGAGGTTTCTTATCGCTCACTTACTGTTAGCTGGTTCGAACACTCACCGCTATACCGTGCATTGAAAAAAATTGCCGACAAGAACATACAGGTAATAATAACTACAGATCATGGTACCACGCGTGTAAAGACGCCAAGCAAATGTGTAGGCGACAGGCAGACAACTACTAATCTTCGTTACAAGCATGGTCGCAACCTGCAGTATGAGGATAAAGACGTGCTTGCCTTCCGAGATCCGCTCCAGGCAGGCTTACCAAGGCCCAACGTGAGTTCTACGTTCATTTTCGCAAAGGGTGATGTATATCTCTGCTACCCCAATAACTATAATTACTATGTTAACTATTACCGCAATACCTTTCAGCACGGCGGAATATCGCTCGAGGAAATGCTGGTGCCGGTTATCAGGTTGCAAAGTAAATGAGCGTAATATTCCCTTAATGCTTTGGTAATACTACCATAATGCAGATATTTTGTGCAGCAATGTGGTTTTTATGAATTTGGCCTCCGGATTATAAAAGCCACATTTTTATTATGAAAACTCCGTTACTATTATCAACGGTTCTTGCATTTTCTATCTGCACATTATCTTGTAACAAGAGCGCTACCTCAGTAGCAAAAACAACTGCTCCTGCACCAGCAAAGCATGGCATAGGCAGCATGTCGAAAATAACAGGTGCCACTGTGCTCGATGCACCGGTAGCAGAAGCCAAAATTTATAAGCTGCTGAAAGGTTATGACAGTAATGATGATTTTGAGGCAAGTGGTGTGTACTATCTCGATGGTTATTTTTATGTGGTATGCGATAATCGCTACAAAATAGCCAAAATAAAAAGCACCTTACCTGAAAACAGTTCTGATAACTCTTTATTAAGCAGTGGCTCAGGTTCGTCTAATTTTGAAGGCATAGCCTATGATAACAACAACACCATTAACTGGTTTGTTGTAGAAGAATCTGTACAAAATGGCAGTTCTTATCAACCACGAATCAGGGAGTATAATAGCAGTTGGACTTACCAAAACAGCAAATGGGCAGATTATTATTTTACATCGGCCAATAAAAACAAAGCATTTGAAGGTATTGCATGGGTGTATAGAGGTGGTGATGATTATCTGCTTGGCATGGTAGAAGGCACAGGCAAGGTGGTAGTGCTTAAGAAAACCAGCGGCGACTGGACTTATGTAACAGAGATTACACTCCCTTCATCAGTTACTTTCGATGACTATTCAGATATTACTGTTTATGGCAATAAAATAGCGATCACATCTCAGGAAGATTCACAATTATGGATCGGTACCTTAAGTGACACTTCCTGGAGCATTACAGGGGGCACTGCATATGAATTCCCTACGGGCAGCAGCACGGGTGTAGTGGGTGCAGGTACTGACGTGTTATATGCAAACATCGAAGGCATTTCTTTTATTAGCGACAATCAGATAGTCGTGGTTTCTGATAAGGCAAAATCTGATCAGCCTGACTATCAGAAGTATAAAGATCAGTCAATTCATATTTTCAACCTGCCTTAATCTAAATTCAGGGTTCTTTAGTAAATGGCGAGCGGTAATCACCGCTCGCCATTTACTTTTCACAAAAAATTACCACGCTACGCTTCAAAAGCAGTGTATAAATCAGTAAACTTGTATAAAAGTAAAATTGAATGGAATCATTCTCTGAACCTATTACAATTAGCGCACCGGAAGCTATACAGCAATTAATAACACAGGTAGAAAAAGTAATTCGTGGCAAACGGCATCAGATAGAATTAGTAGTCACCTGCTTGCTGGCAGGCGGCCACATACTTATGGAAGATAATCCCGGTACTGGTAAAACAGTATTGGCACGCACCCTGGCACATGCCATTAGTGGTGAAAAAGAAGGCGAGAGTGTCATCTTCAAGCGCATACAGTTCACGCCTGACCTCCTGCCTATGGACCTCATAGGTACACATATTTTCGATGATAGAAATAAAGAGTTCGTATTTAAGAAAGGCCCTCTTTTTTGTAATATTTTGCTTGCCGACGAAATCAACCGCGCATCACCTAAGGTGCAGAGCGCTCTGCTCGAGGCAATGGCAGAACAACAAATAACAGTAGGCGATACAACCTTGTTGCTGGAGAAACTATTCTTTACTATTGCCACACAAAATCCTGTGGAGATGGAGGGTACCTATCCTCTACCTGCAGCACAGCTCGACCGTTTTTATATGAAAATATATTTCGGTTATGTAGATGAAGCAACGGAATTAAACATTTATCGCGAATACCTGGATATTGCTAACAACCTCGTAGAGTTACATCAGGTACTCAGTATGCAGGATATACTCGATCTCCGCCAGCAGGCAGCACAGGTATTTCTGCATGATGAGATTCTTCAGTCTGTAAGCAATATTGTACGCGCTACACGCAGCCATCCTGATGTGGTGCTTGGGGCTTCTACTCGTAGCGGTATTGCGTTTCTTAAGTGTCTGCGCGCTTATGCATTGGTGAAGGGTCGCACATTCGTTATAGAAGATGATGTAAAGGATATTGCTCATGCAGTGCTCGATCACCGTCTTGTTTATCGCAATAAAGAAGGCAGGCAGAAGGCGTTGGAGGGAATAATAAATAAAGAAGCAGAAAGGCTTGCAAGGTTAAAATTGTATGCATAGGCAGGTGTTGATTGTACAAACAGTACTTTATTCATGATCAGGGTT
>JAFDXS010000437.1 GCA_018267795.1 Bacteroidota bacterium
GGGCTTGAATTAAGTTGTACGCTATACTCCCTTGTACCGATGCGTGCATTACCGGCAGGTATAATAAGGTTAGATGCCTGCAATGCATTCAGCAGGTCCACAGGCGAAAGTCCTTTGGCTTGCATAGCCTTAGGGTCACCATCTACTACTATTTCTCGGTTCTTACCGCCAAAGGGTGCAGGCGTGGAAAGCCCCGGTATAGTAAAGAGGCGTATACGTATAAAGTTGAGACCGTAGTCAAATAATTTATCTTCAGTAAGTGTCTTACTGCTCATGGTGAGCTGGGCCACCTGCACATTGGTAGCATTGAATTGCAGTATCACAGGTGGCTGTATGCCGGGTGGCATGGAGTGTAGTGATGTGCTTGCAGTTGCAGACATCTGGGCTATGGCCGCGCCAATATCTGTACCTTTTTCAAAATACACACGCATGATACCAATGCCAGGCTGCGATTGCGATTCTATGCGCTCTACGCCATTTACAGAGGAAGATGTACCGCGTTCGCTCAGCAGTATTACTCTCTTTTCCATTTCAGCGGCGGAAAGGCCGGGGTAACTCCATATTACGGAGACCACTGGTATATCTATTACAGGGAAGATATCTACCATCATTGCTTTGATGGCCATGATACCAAGTATAAGTATAAGAAATGCCATCACCGCTACGGTGTAAGGCCTTCTTAAGGCTAGTCTAACTATCCACATGATTTAAAAAACTTTAAGGATGGTTGCAGGCAATCTGCGACATGGTGCAACCGTAAAATGAATGAACGTAACGAGGTATGGCAATGCCATAGCAAGTGTTCACACAATTAAAAAAGTGTATGGAAAGAAAAGCTTTATCAGACCTGCAGTTTGCGGATATGCAGGTATATGGGCACAAGCGTGCCTTCAGCAATAGTATGCTCAGGATAAGTTCGGCTGTTTCTTTCTTTTCTAAAGAAAAGCAAGCAAACACCGGATAGCACAGCTGTTATAAACAGTAGTATATCTGAATCAGAAGGCTGTGACGTTATATGATATACCTGGCTGGAAATTTCATGGCGGTCGAGCAGGGTACAATCCCCATGATTGCAAATGCTCAAATGTTCAGTCCCATTAAGCTCCACCACCCTGCCATGCTTGTACAGTTGCAGCCTAATGTATTTCTTTACTGGCGTAGAATTAAAAATAAGCAGGAAGATTGCCAACACAAGCCATACACGACTTGCAGTTTCTGACTTTCTATACTTATTAATGGCCATCGGGAGAAATGAATAATTGTCGCAAAATTAGAACATCTCACCTTTTTTCAAAGACATAATTATATACTTTCTCTTAATGAAGTCATAAATTGTAGCAATGATATTTAAGATTTGCGCACTGGCCTAACCCATAGCCATCACTTTTATTTGGTCATCAGCCCTGTTGGTTGCAAGGCTTGCTACATATCCTTCTTTTATAAAAACCTCCTGCAAATAATAGGTCTCATTCTCATACACCACTTCTCCCTTTGTAGCATCTATTAATGATGTTTGTTCCAGCATACCTTTTCCTGTTGCCTTTAATACTGCCTCTTTCCTTGTCCATAGTCTGTATGCTTCCGCGTTTGGGGATGCATGGTTTGATATATTTATCCATTCTGCTTCGCAAAATTCATTTTTTAGTTGTGCTATATCTATGTTTTTTAGTTGTTCTATATCCACACCTATCTTACCATCTATTGTTCCTACACATACTACTATGTTTCCGGAATGAGATATATTAAAATCAATATTCGAATCAAAGTATGGCCGGTTATATGCTGTATATTTTAAATCTCCCCATGAATATTTATCCTCAAGGCCAAATTCTTTTAAAACCTCCATTATGAGCAGCTGCCCCTGCAATCTCAATTGACGGATATGTGCATCTTTGTAAGCTGATATACGCGCCTGCATTCGTTCCGGTAGTTGCGAAAGGCTTGCTGACAGCGTTTCCCTATCCGTTTGTTCTTTTATTTCAGCATAGCATATTATACTCATAATCTGTAAAGCCTTTATGTAAATTTAATATGCCGTATTATTGCGATAGTAAAAACTGTATTTTTTTCTGTGTCAGGTAAGTAAGCCTTCAAAAAAATGCATATTTGTGCAATATATATTTTGGCAAGCTTTTATTGTAATAAAGGAATATGACTTCAGCTAGTATCGTTTTAGGCGCACAAAGACCGGATTTGCTTCATGAAGAAACCCTTGCTGATATTTTCAGGGCTACCGCTCAGCAATACCCGGCTAAAACTGCACTGATATTTGGCGACCAATCATTGACCTATGCAGAGCTGGACAAATGGAGTGATGCTGTAGCTGCTGACCTTTCAGCAAAGGGTATTGTACCGGGCAATCCTGTAGGGCTATGGCTGCCCCGTGGGTTGGAGTTGCATGTTGCTGTGCTCGGCATCGTAAAGGTGGGTGCGTCTTATGTGCCACTCGACAGGGAAATGCCTGCCGAGCGCGTAGAAGTGGTGCTTACTGAAGTAAATGCTGCCGCATGCATCAGCAACGATCCGCTGCATCTAAATTGCCCTATATATAAGGTCGTTCATACACCGGGCATTGATGATACATTTAATATAACACCAGGAGCACAACCTGACGATTGGGCCTATGTATTATATACATCCGGCAGTACAGGCAAGCCTAAAGGTATTCCCATTGCGCATCGCCAGATATGTCACCTCGTTCGTTCAGAACAGCAGGTGTTGGGCATATTACCAACAGATAAGGTGTACCAGGGTTTCTCTGTTTCTTTCGATATGTGGTGTGAGGAAACATGGATCAGCTATATGGCAGGCGCTACGCTATGGGTGGCAGATGCT
>JAFDXS010000438.1 GCA_018267795.1 Bacteroidota bacterium
AATTCTTCATACAGTACCAGCCTTTGCTGTGCCTGCGCAATAACAGCTGCGGTGGCAACTATAGTCAAAGAGAGTAAAAGCTTTTTCATGATTGATTGTTTAGAATTTATAATATTAAAGTTATTGACAAAATTGATCGTATCAAAGAAATATTGATGAACCGGCCTATATTATATTTAAAGCGTTGTTTATTCTTTTTGAAGTTTCGTCTTTGCCTATCATCTCGGCGATGGTGAAAACACCGGGGCCGTATTTGCCACCAACCAGCATGATACGTAAAGGCAACATGATATCGCCTTTTTTAAGCCCATTCTGCTGCAATTGTTCATTAAAGCTCTGCTCGATAGATGTGTGGTTCCAGTCGCTGAGGTTTTTAAGAACATCTATCCATTGAGTGAAAAACTGTGCTTTGTTATCTGCCCATTTTTCTTTGATGGCTGCTACGTCTATGCTATCAGGCGTATGGAAGAAGAAATGGCCTTGCTCCCAGAAGTCCGGCAGCAGGGTGCAGCGATCTTTTATGAGGCCTACTACCTGTGCCAGGTACTCGTCAGTAGTAGTAATGCCTTTGTCTGTTATATATGGTTTTACAAGCGTTACCAGCTCTGCACTATCCATGCGCTGTATATACTGGTGGTTGAACCATTTTGCTTTCTCGAAGTCGAACTTAGCGCCGCCTTTGTGTACGCGCTCGATAGAGAATTGCTGCACCAGCTCATCGAGCGAAAATATTTCCTGCTCTGTGCCTGCATTCCAGCCCAACATGGCTAGCATGTTTATAAAGGCTTCAGGCAAAAAACCTCTTTCGCGGAAGCCGTGTACTGTTTCATTAGTGCGTGGGTCTGTCCAGTTCATGGCAAATACAGGGAAGCCGAGGCGATCGCCATCGCGCTTGCTGAGCTTGCCGTGGCCGTCTGGCTTCAATATGAGTGGCAGGTGTGCCCATCGCGGCATCTGCTCTTTCCAGCCAAGGTATTCCCAAAGCAGTAAATGAACCGGCGCACTTGGCAGCCACTCTTCACCGCGAAAGGCATGCGTTATCTTCATAAGGTAATCGTCTACTACCACCGCAAGGTGATAGGTAGGCATACCATCTGCCTTCAGTAATACTTTATCGTCAACCAGTGCAGTATCGAATGATATTTCGCCGCGTATCATGTCGGTGAATTTCAATTCTTTTATCTGCGGCATTTTTATGCGAATGACATAAGGGGTGCCTTTTTCCAGTAATTCAACAACTTCTTCCTTGCTTAAAGCAATTGAATTGCGCATGTGCATGCGGGTGGAATAGTCGTACTGGGGATTGGTATTGGTGGCAGACTGCAGGGTGGTGCGCATTTTCTCCAGCTCATCCGTTGTATCGAAAGCGTAATATGCATGGCCGGAGTCTACCAGCTTCTGGGCATATTCATAGTACATATGTTTACGCTCGCTTTGGCGGTAAGGAGCATAAGGGCCACCTTTTTGCGGACTCTCATCCGGCTCCAGACCACACCATTGCAGACAATTAACTATGTATTCCTCGGCGCCGGGCACGTAGCGATTCTGATCGGTATCTTCTATGCGAAGAATGAAATCGCCACCATGCTGCTTGGCAAACAGATAATTATATAGAACAGTGCGTACCCCGCCCAGGTGTAAGCCACCGGTGGGACTTGGTGCAAAACGAACGCGAACTTTATTACTCATAAGGGGGCAAAGTTAATATTTAGGTTTTAGTCGTAAGTCGTAAATCTGTGAGGGAAACGGTGTGCCCCACAGCATTGATCTTAGTTAAGTGGTTGATAGACAATGGGGGCATGCCCCATTTGTGCCCCATGTTTTAGTCATAAGCCTGGAGCTGAGGTATAATTCTGAGAAAAAATTGCTGTTTTTGCGATTTTTGTCCGGATGCCTGATCTGAATTGACTTTTGGCGGATTGACTGAGGGTATAATTGGGTATAAAGGGTATAATTTAATTGAAAATTTAAAAGTCAAAATTTAAAATTTGTTCCCGCAGATGGCCGCTGATCCATGGCATTTCAAGATGCTCGGTAAAGGTTTGGGTTTATAGTATGTCAAAGAACTTGCACTGGGAGAAAATGTCTTAGTGATGCTTTACTTATTGCAAGATACTATCAGCAAGAGGTCGTTTCCAAGAAAACATATCCACATTCAGAGAAGCCAGGTTGCTGTTTAAAATCATTTTTTGTTAAAGTAATATTATCGTTCTTGCAATAGTAATGTACATGTTATGATAGAAAAATTGTTGCCGGAGAATCACCATGCAACGGAAACATTATCGCGATCAATCGTGAAGACGCTTAGTTACCGATTGCTCATTTTAGTGCTGGATTTTACTTCCATCTATATTTTTACCCGGCAGATAAAAGTGGCGCTGGGTTTTATGGTGGTAAGCAATATTTACACAACGATTGGTTACTTTTTTCATGAGCGAATATGGGATAGGATAAAATGGGGTAAGGTGGTTTATAAAAAGACTGAGGGATAACAAGTCATCTTATGCAAGCTTAGAAGGTGCTACGCCATATACTTTTCTGAAGGCAAAAGAGAAATGTGATAAATCTTTGAAGCCTACTTCCATATATACATCAGATGAACGCCAGCCTTTTTCTTTGATAAGGTAGTAGGCATCTTCCAATCTTTTTTGCTGCAGCCATTTGCTAGGAGATGTGTGATATATCTTTTCAAAATCTCTTTTGAAAGTGGCCAGGCTGCGGCCGGTGAGGTAGGCAAAGCGACTGATATCTACATTGAACTTATAGTTCTTATTCATGAAAGCTTCCAGGTCTATTTTGCCAGGCTCAGAAAAATCGAATAGTACATCC
>JAFDXS010000439.1 GCA_018267795.1 Bacteroidota bacterium
TAAACTGGTGGTTCCAGCGCAGCGTAGCTGTTTTATTACCCCAGGGTATATTTGCATGGAAATCGCTGTTAGGGCTATTAAAATTAAATTTATCCAGCCCGAAATAGCCGCTTAGATATACCCTGTCTTTTTCGCCCAACTTATAATTAGCCTTCAGGTTTACATCATAGAAGTAGTAGCCTGAGCCTGCCAACCTGCCCGATATAAACGGCTTAGTAAGCACATCTATATAGGTACGCCTGCCCGATATCATAAATGAGCCCTTATCCTTCTTTATAGGCCCTTCCAGTGTCAGCCTCGATGATATCAACCCTATGCCACCTTCCGCATGAAACTGCTTCATGTTGCCTTCCTTCATCGATACATCTATCACAGACGAAAGCCTGCCGCCATAGTTAGCAGGCATGCCACCCTTTATCAGAGTCACATCTCTTATAGCGTCAGAATTAAATATGGAGAAGAAGCCAAACAAGTGTCCGGTATTATATACTACGGCTTCATCCAGTAGCACCAGGTTTTGGTCAGGCCCGCCGCCGCGTACATAAAAACCTCCATCGCCTTCACCCGCAGACTGTACACCAGGCAATAGCTGCAATGCCTTAAGAATGTCAGTCTCACCGAATATCACAGGTAGTTTTTTTATCTTATCCATCGTGAGGCTTATAGTGCCCATCTCCGTATTTTTCACATTCTCATCCTTGCGGGTAGTGGTCACTTCCACCTCTTTCAGTGCGCTGGTGTTGTTCAGTTCAGCATTAAAGCTCTGGTTTTCTATTAGCTCCATGCTCTCAGTACGCGTACCGTACCCAACGTATGAATATTTTACTGTGTATTTTCCTGCTGGTACTGATACCGAATAGAAGCCATAGCCATTAGCCGTAGCACCTTGCTGTGCTTCTACTATATATACGGTGGCACCTATCAGCGACTCTCCGCTTGCTGCATCACGTATATATCCGCTTAGGGATACCTTTTTTTGAGCTATAGCTATTACAGGGAGCAATAGTATACATAGCAGGTAATTTACTTTTCTGAACATTCTGTTTTCTTAATGATAGTTCTTTACTTATTTCAGTGAGTCTTCAAGGTCCCCGCAGTCAATCATTGTTTTAGGGAAATATGGATTTTTTATTTCTGTTTCATTGCTTAGCCAGTGCGCACCTTTTTCTTCCAGTGCCATAGGGCAATGCTGCAGATATATATTGGCATTTCTCAACTCAGTTTTCTTTAGTATCGCAAATAGCTGGTCAGATACTTTGCTGAAGGGTACTTGTTGTCGCTTGCAGCTTGGGTCTTTTATTGCTGCTATTTGCTGCAGCCCCGTATTCATTGAGTCAAGATATGGACTTATTTGCCTGCTTGCAGTATCCTTAGCTGCGTATGCTTGCATATCTGCGGTGCTGGCATTCAGTTTTTTTGCAAAGGAGTCTGCTTTTGTTGCATCAAGCGACAGCATTGCATTCTTTAGGCCATAATAGTCTGCCAGCATAGTCGTTAGCTTTTGTGTCCCCGCTTCATTCAGCTTGCTTGTCGGGGCTGTTGCAGGTATTGCCTTAGCCGCAGAGGTATCAGATGTATTTTTCGTATTGTTATTTGTATTGCTGTTACAGCTAATAATAGAAAGAGAAGCAACAAAAAATATTAAATACAAATGCCTCATGAATTTAAAAATTTTTACAAAAATAAAGGAACCCCTGATGCTAAACGTAAAGGGTTGTAAATTTGTTGCCTTATGCTAATCTCATTACAAAATATTACATTTTCTTTCGGTGCAAGGGCTATTCTTGAAGAAGCAAGCTGGCAGATAGGTACAGGTGAACGAATAGGCCTGGTGGGGCCAAATGGCGCAGGGAAATCTACATTATTACGACTTATTACTGGTGCATATAAAATTGACTCAGGTGTTATAAATAAGCCAAAGGATGTAACACTTGGTTTTTTCAACCAGGATTTGCTCAGTTTCACCACCAGCAATTCTATACTTTCAGTAGGCATGCAGGCCTTTGAGCGTGCCCATGAGATAGAAAAGCAGATGGAACAGATACTAAACGACCTGGAAAGCAAACCCGATGATGCAAAGCTATTAGACGATTATAGCCATGCTTTGCACGATTTTGAGGTGGCCGGTGGTTACGAAATGGAACATCGCACTGCCGAGGTGTTGGAAGGGCTTGGTTTTTCTACCGCAGACTTACAGCGCCCTTACGATCAGTTTAGTGGTGGTTGGCGTATGCGCGTATTGTTGGCCAAAATGATACTGCAGCAGCCGGACCTGCTGCTGCTCGATGAACCTACCAACCACCTTGACCTCCCGTCTATTGAATGGCTGGAGCGTTACCTTCAGGGCTACCCCGGCAGCGTGGTTATCGTGTCGCACGATAGGTATTTCCTTGATAAAATGGTGACCAAAATTGTAGAGGTATGGCAGCGCGATCTGCACCAGTATAGCGGTAATTATACCTTTTATCAAAAGGAAAAGGTGGAACGTATGGATCTGCAACAGCGTGCTTACGAAAATCAGCAGGAGTATATACGTCAGCAGGAGCGCTTTATCGAACGTTTCCGTGCCAAGGCTACTAAAGCAGCCCAGGCACAGAGTGCTATAAAAAGGCTTGATAAGCTGGATATAATAGAAGCACCGGATGGTAGCGTACCTACCATGAATATAAATTTTGATGTGGCTGTACAGCCAGGCAAAATTATCACAGAGCTCAGGCACATTACCAAGCGTTTCGGCGATCTGACCATATTAGAAGATGCTAATGCAGAGATACTGCGTGGCGACAAGATAGCCCTCATCGGCGCCAATGGCCGTGGTAAATCTACTT
>JAFDXS010000043.1 GCA_018267795.1 Bacteroidota bacterium
TAGTGCCTAACGGCGGCATGTTCCATACAGCCTCCGGTAGCATACGAAAGGCTACTACCACCTGTAGATCAGGCTCATACAGCGCCAATTCCCTTAAGAAATCTATGTTTTTTAGCTTTTCTGGTTGTAGCACCGGTAGATTATGGGCCGCTGCATATTGTTTCACGGCCGACGATTGCATTTGCATACCTCTGCCTGCCGGCTTATCTGGCGCTGTCACTACAGCCACCACATTAGCACCGGCATCTACCAGTGCTTTAAGAGATGCTACTGCAAAATCAGGGGTCCCGAAGAACACAATACGTAATTGTTCAAATGACTTCATAGATGGCACAAAACTAAGCAGTAAAAGTTTTCTAAAATGCCCGTTAAACTTTAATCAGTTAAATTAGTCCATAGATACAAATAGGCGCAAGCATGCCAGAAACGGCAAATATGATGGATGACCATATTCTGGTGGCTTCTTTCAAAAATGAATCAACACGGGAAAAGGCTTTTACAGACCTGGTAACTAAATACCAGGAGCGTCTTTATTGGCACATCCGCCGTATGGTAATAGAGCACGAGGACACTAATGACATTTTGCAAAATATGTTCATTAAGGTTTGGAAAAACCTGGCTGAGTTCAGGGAGGAATCCAACCTCTACACATGGCTCTATCGCATAGCAACCAATGAAACCCTTACCTGGCTGGAGCAGCAAAAAAGACGGACCTCTGTTTCCCTCAGCGACAATGAATCTGCATTTGCAGATAAGTTGGTAGCTCAAAAGGGCTTTGACAGCAATAAAATTGAGTGGCGCCTTCAGCAGGCTATTCAGTCCTTGCCGGAGAAGCAAAAACTGGTCTTTAATTTGCGGTACTACGACGAAATGCCCTATGATGAAATGGCTAATGTACTGGGTACATCAGCCGGGGCGCTAAAAGCCTCCTACCATCACGCGGTGAAAAAAGTGCAGGCCTATTTGTTAAATGATTAAACTTTCTACTGCATTAGCAGTCTTATAATAGCAATGAGTGAACAAAATGACATATTAATTGAATTGGAGCAGCTGGGTAGTGCATTAGCCAATATGTCGCGCAAAATGCCTTATGAAGTACCTACAGGCTATTTTGAAGGCTTGAGTTCTTCTATACAGGAAAACACCCGCTTATCCTTACAGCAAGACCCCGTTCTTAGCATTAGTAAAGAAATACCACAGGCAGTACCGGATGACTATTTTAAGAATTTACCATCTCAAATACTGCAGGCAGCTAAACTCAATGATATACCAAAAACATTGCCTTATGCTGTACCGCAGGCCTATTTCGAGAACCTGCCAGCTGAAGTACTGCATAAAGCGAAAGGAGACGATAACAAACAGGATTTCAGACCTACGCGCATCATAGCATTTTCCGGCAACCTCCGCTGGGCAGCTGCCGCTCTTTTGCTTTTATGTTTAAGTATAGGCTCTTATGAGTTTTTACATACCAGAGCAACCAGCCCCGAAAAAGCCCTTGCTAAGGTGCCGCAGGCCAACCTGAAAGAATATATAAGACAGAATATTGACGATTTCGATGCAGAAATGATTGTGAGCAACCTGCAGAGCACAGACATCCATAATGTGCAGGTCTCGTCCAAACAGTTGGATGAGCAGGAGATAATTCAATACCTCAACGAAACCGGATGGGATGCTGATGCCGGCGACAGCAAAGCGAATAATAAATTAGATTAACTATATTAGAATAACTTAGAGTACAGTCCTTAACAATTATGAAAAAGTTTACTACTGCAACACTTCTTTTCTTGTTTGCAGCTATATATGGGTTTAGCCAGGAAATGCCAATGCATGGTCATGATGATGGCCAGCATCGCTTTGAGCGCATTCATGCCATTAAGGTTGCATACATTACAGACAAGCTTCATTTTACATCAGAGCAATCTGCACAATTCTGGCCTGTATATGACAAGTACGAACAGGAAGTGCGCCGTACAAGAAGGGAATTCTTTGACAAATACAAAGATCAGCACAACGACGATGACAATGCATCAAAGCAATTTATAGACGATGATCTTGATTACCAGCAGGAAGTAATAGATATAAAACGCCGCTACAAAGATGACTTCCTGAAAATAATATCTACACAGCAGCTTGCAGAGCTTTATAAAGCAGAAAGAGAATTCAAAATGCTGCTGCTTAAGGAACTAAATGAACGCCATAAAGGGCGCAACGACAACTGGGCAAAGCCTGATGACAGGCGCTAATTATAGCTTTGCTACCGGCGTCTTCACATCGTGATAAAACAAAAAATGCCAGCCTTCTTTACGTCCTTGTTCTGCATATTGTTCTCTTAGGGCCATAGCTTTTTTGCCGTCATAGTCATACTTAGCTACGTACTTCATTTTCATTTGCTTTAGCTGTGGGGCTTCATCTCCGCCATAAAACACCTTATCAATACCGTCATCAATAAGGAAAACAATATGCTGCGGGCAATGAGCACCTGAATGCGTAAAATGAATATAGTCGTCTATCATGCCTTCTTCGCCATCCAGCCAATGCACCTGAGAGGATGCTAACAATGGCTCTATCTCTGCCGCATGATAAGACGGGTAGCCGGTAGCCAGCGCATAGTCGGCCTCAGGACGGTATATATAATAAGTGGCATTCGGGAAAGTAGTCTTCACAAGGCCATTCTCTTCCTTATACACTACCCCACCAGCATGGTCTTTATGCAAGTGCGACATCAGCACTTTCGTCACATCTTCCACCCTGTAACCAACAGAACGTATGTTATCATGTATCTGCAACACACCATCACTATTATGAAAGCCCAAACCGGTATCAAATACTATCAGGTCTTTATCAGTAACTACCAGGAAAGGCTGCACCTCTACCAGCAAAGAGCCTATGGTCCTTTCATTCAGCTCATCTTTACCAAGGTTAAATGGGAGAAAATTCTTATCACGCCCTACCGTAAATTCCCCTTCTGATAAGGGATAGATTTTTGCCATAAGGATGCAAAGTTAACGTATCATCACTTGCCTGTCTATATCTAATCGTATCAGGATAAATATAAGCACACTGAAAGATAACAATGAAGATCCACCATAGCTAAGAAACGGCAGTGTAATACCAATAACCGGCGCCAAACCAATGGTCATAGATATATTCACAGCAAAGTGGAAGAACAGTATACTGGCCACACAATACCCGTATATACGGCTAAATGATGAGCGTTGCCGCTCTGCCAGGTATATAATGCGCAACATAAGCGTAATATAAATAGCTACCAGCCCTAAACTGCCTATAAACCCGAACTGCTCCCCTATTGCACAAAAGATAAAGTCTGTATTCTGCTCCGGCACAAATTCATTTTTAGTAGATGTTCCATTCAGGAACCCCTTGCCCATAAAGCCGCCGGAGCCAATAGCTATCTTCGATTGCTTCACATTATAGTCCGAGCTGTTTACCTTCTTCTCGTCACCCTTTTCCTCTCTATGGCTATATTCCTCGGGCACATCCTGCCCCAGTGTAGAGAATATACGATCTATCTGGTGCTTCTGCAGTACATGCTTAAATGCAAAAGGCACTGCCACCTGCGAAAATAATACGCTGCCCAACCACACACTTACCAGGATAATGGAAGCAACTATATTCCGCCTCAGCGTATCACGCAGTATTACACCTACCCCTACTGCTACTAATGTAAGTATAAGAAACAGCACCTTCCTGTCTAACAGTAAAGTAGCCAGCACAAGTGCTATTAATGAAAACCCTATAATAAGAATCGTATTAGGCAAACCTTCTCTATACATCACCAGGAAGAAACAAAAGTACACAAGTGCCAGCCCCGTTTCCTTTTGCAAAATGATAAGCGCTGCCGGTATTAAGGCTATTGCTACCGCTATAAGCCTCGCCCTTGTGGTTTTAAAGTTTGTTTCCGGTAGCGAGATGAATTTAGCAAGCGCCAGCGAAGTAAATATCTTACATACTTCCCCCGGCTGAAAGCGCACGCTGCCTATACCCAGCCAGGAATGCGACCCCTTCACGTCCACCCCAACGAAAATTGTTATAAACAACAAAAACAATCCTATTGTATAGGACAGGAATGAAATATTGGAAAAGAATTTTGAATCTGTAAGAATAATAATAAGCCCAACGAATAACGAAATGCCCAGCCACATCAATTGCTTCATGTAGCTTTTACTGAACATAAAGATAGTAGGGTCTGTACTGCGATACTCAACCGAGAATACTGCAGCCATACCTATTATCGCCAGCGCGAAGTAGAGCACTAATGTGATGCTGTCTATTTTACTAAATATTGATTTCCGTTCAGCACTCATTTTATTACTATTCTAAAACAGTATTATTTTCTTTTTACTTGTCTTTTTATCCAATGCATTACCATTGCAGAGTCAGTTGCCTTTTGCAGGCTGTCTGCCATTTTCCTTTTTTCCACTCTTGCTTCATAAGCCCTCAAGTCGTGCAGTCTTCTGGCTGAGTCAATAATATAAGTGTACTTACCTATAAGGTGTGCATTTATCATTTTGTCCTCTATAGCCTTTCTCTTCACCGATACTGAATCTTTCAGATATTTTTCCATCAGCAAGCTCGCTATTGGTGCTGCCCAGGTAGCACCAAAGCCTGCATTTTCTATAGCCACTGCTATGGCAATTTTAGGGTTCTCTCTTGGCGCAAAGGCAACGAACATAGAGTGGTTCTGCAGCTTCATTGCCTGCCCATCTACTATAGCTTTGTTTTCTACGGTACCGGTTTTGGCGCAAATATTTATACCGTCAATTTTAGCACCCACCGCGGTTCCGCTTTCCACCACATCCTGCATAGCCTGCTGTATTACGGAGTAGGTTTCATCTGATATATTAGTAACCTTATGCTTTTTCAGATATGGCTGCAGCAATGGATCATTGGGATTATTACCTATGTTTTTTACAAAGTGTGGTGTGTAGTAATACCCCTTGTTAGCTATGATGCACATACCGTTAGCCATTTGTAATGGTGTCAGTGCCAACTCGCCCTGCCCCATACCCACAAAGACTACAGTACATGAATTCCAGACACCATTGTATCGCTTATTGTAGAATGTAGAATCAGGTAACAATCCTTTACCTTCAAAAGGAAGGTCAACACCGGTTGGGTGACCATAACCAAAGTTTGAAAAATAGTCATGCCATACTTCCAGCCCTTTCTTTATACTTCCAAATTTAGCATCATCTACAGTCAGCCTGAATATGTGACAAAAATAGGAGTTGCATGAGTGCGCTAAGGCTAAACGGAAATTTGCCGCGTGCCCTGCATCATGGTGCTCACAGGCTATAGGCCTGCCACAATAATTATAGCTGCCATAACATGCAAGGCCAAACGAAGGTGTAATAGCACCTACATCCAGCGCCACAAGGCCTGTCATAGGTTTTATGGTAGAGCCCGGCTGATAGCTTGCCTGCATAGCGCGATTGAATAAAGGATGCGTGGCATCTTTATCAAGGGCATAATAATTCTTTGCACGGTCCCTGCCGCGCAATAAATTAGGGTCATAGCTTGGGCTACTCACCATAGCAAGTATGCCACCTGTTTTAGGATCTATAGCTACTACGCTGCCTATTTTATTGGCCATTAGTTTTTCTGCATAGGCCTGCAGTTCGGCGTCTGTATATAATTGCAAGGTTCGCCCGGCCACAGCAGGGGTGTCTAATGCTCCATTTCTATACGAGTCACGAGGGCGGTTAAAGTTATCGCGCTCGAGGTAGTATACCCCACGCTGTCCTCTCAATACATCTTCATAGCTGCGCTCCAGGCCGTTCATACCTGTATAGTCGCCTTGCTGGTAAGATTCATATTGTTTACGTTTTAGCATTTCCGGCGACACTTCGCCTATATAACCCAAGACAATACCCGCGCTTGCACTGGGGTATGCACGTATGTATCGCTGTATTAATTCAAAACCCGGATTAAACAGGTAAGAATTTTCCTGGAAGCGCGCTGTCTGTTCTTTGCTTAGCTCCTCCATAAAAACACTCTGCCTCATGCCTCCATTCCTTATGCGTACGTGTTCGAGTATTTTAATAAATGCAGCCTTCTCGATGCCCACCGCCTGGCAAAACTGGGCAGTATCAAAACCTTTACGCACATTATTGGGCGTTACCATCAGGTCATATACCACCTGGTTATACAACATTGTTCGCCCCTTACGATCGAGAATTATACCACGTGGCGGATAAACAATTTTTCTGTAGATGGTAATGTCATTAGCCATTACCTTGTACTTGCTCTCGAATATTTGCAAAAACAATAATCTTATCAGCATTACAGAGGCAATACTGATAAAAATGAATTTAATAACAAACTGGCGCGGGTTTGCCGCATTAGACATGATTACTATATAATTTTAAAGGGAACAGACTACAAACCTAATGGAAAAGCCGATGAAAAAGAACTAAGAAATAGATAAAATCAGGACTTTTTCGAAGAATTTTGAAACATCCACTATAAACTTTTCAAAAAAATGTTTTGAGCTTTTGAAAAGCCTCTGTACATTTGCACCCCAATCAATAAGGTTAGTCCGATGGTGTAACGGTAGCACCACAGTTTTTGGTACTGTTTGTCTTGGTTCGAATCCAGGTCGGACTACATAAAACCCGCACAATGTGCGGGTTTTACTTTTTTAAGATTGCCTGATTAGAAGAGCAAAATACGATGCACTCTTTTTCATTAAAAAATAAGGCCCCTGCGATATGCAGAGGCGCCTATATTGGGAGAGTAAATAATATTTATTTCTGTACCACCTGGCTTCTTAGAGTGTTAACCAATGCACCCACCTGGCCTATCAATTGGTCGGATACACCATTCTTTTTTGCGCCTATTACAAGGTCTGCAACAAACACATCAAAATCATGGCTATCGGCTTTACCATTCATCCTCGAGTTTTGAGAAGGATCATGAGCAGCTACCATACTCTTACCGCCATAAGTAAAGTTTTTAGCACCTGTCGCCACACAAACGAAATCAGTCAGGTTTTTACTTAATGCTTCATATCCGCTCGTATTACCGCTTGTTACTTCACTTAGCAATACAGTGAAGAAGCCATTGATAGCCGTATCTCCCGCAATAACAAATATGGTACTATCCAGCACACTGCGTATAGCCAGTCTGCCTTTTTCTATTTTAGCAGAGGTATTAATAGGGTCAGTAACCATTGTTGTGCCACCCAATGAATCATATAATGTCATTGTTGTAGATGTACTGCTTTTTTTACATGAGGTCATTAGCGACATTACAACTACAAAACCCGCGACTACCGTTGCCCCGACAACTTTTTTCATTTTTGTTTTTTTCATTTTTATTTGATTTAGCGTTAGAAAATGTGTTTAAAAAAGCTGTAAGCTTTGTAGGTAAATGATGTAGCAGCAACCGGGCAACCGGATTTCAAATCCTTTTCAGTTGGCACAAACCGAACAGCATTATAGTTTAGGGAGCTTCTCATATTATTTACAATCTGGTCTGCTGTGGTACTTAAAGGAGCGAAAGTGAAAACAAGAATTTTTGAAGCAGGATTGTATAACACATGGTCAACACCTTTCTGCTGATACATCCATGCTGTTATCTTATTAGCATCGTCTGTAGAAATATCCTGTTTAAAATCTATACGTGCCATGGCCCGGGTATGGGCATATGGTGCCTTGGGTCGGGTAACCATATATATATGAATGCATAAAATGCCTGCAAGCAGTACGAACACAGAACCTGTGGTAAGCAGTATCTTCTTAAACAATCCCTTTTTCATAATAATGCATTTAATCTGTTTATGATTTTCTTTATCTGAAGCATATACGACAATAGCATGACAATGGTTTTAACATTGATGCAAATATTTTCAACAAAAGCAGGGGAACAGTGGTAAGAATTTAATACTCAGCAAGTTTAACGGGTCATTGGCTTAGTAAAATGCCTTCCGTTACGTATATTTGAAGAGGAGCGTTTATAAAAAATCGCATCTATCTTAAACAAATAAGAAAAGCTTTTTTTGTTTAAATAATGAACACGGACGTGCAGATATTGCTTGCAGATGATGATCAGGAAGATCGCTTGATTATGGCGGAAGGTTTTAAGGAATTGGGCCTTGCCAACGTTATTAATTTTGTTGAAGACGGTACGCAGGTATTAGATTATCTTGATGTTAAAGGTGCTGAGGGAATAAATCTCATTATTCTGGACCTTAATATGCCGCGTCTTAACGGAACGGAAACATTAAGAGTATTAAAAAATGATCCCAAATACTTTCATATCCCGGTAATAATCCTTTCCACATCTGTAAATGATCTGGAAAAGAAAAATTGCATTGACCTGGGTGCGAAAGATTACATCATAAAACCGGTAAAATATCACATATTTCTTGATACATGCAAAACCTTGTACAAGATTTCCCAGGAGCCCATCGCTCCGGCAAATAGCTAATAATCTGAAAAATAATAGTTTTTAGAAAGGATAATTTTTATAATTTTGCAGTCCACAATGCAGAATTGTCCGATTGTGTAACGGTAGCACAACAGGTTCTGGCTCTGTTTGTCTTGGTTCGAATCCAGGTCGGACAACGAAAGGTCTCTCGATTACGAGAGACCTTTTTTAGTGTTATATATACGGTTGAGCAATGGATTTGTCATAAAGGTGGTAATCAAAGCCATTATCACCAGCATCGTAAACATTTCGGGGCTTAGAATCCCCATGTCATAACCAACATTTAGCACCACCAGCTCAACCAGTCCCCTTGTGTTCATTAGCGCACCAATGGCAAAACTGTCTTTTGTATTCTCTCCGGTAAATTTTGCAGCCAATGCGCTTCCTCCCAGCTTACCTGCTACTGCAACTATTATTATGAGCAGGCAACAAACCCACAAGGATGAATTATTTAATAAGCCTACCTGGGTCCGCAAGCCGGTGAAAACGAAAAACAAAGGCAAAAGTAATACTAATGCTACATCTTCTATTTTGTCTATTAATACCTGCCTGAAATTCCACTCCTGCGGCATAATGATACCTGCCATAAATGCACCAAACAGCGCATGAATACCTATGAGTTCACAAAAATAGGCGCTTAACAGAAGGACGATGAATATGATGGCCAGGGTTGAACGTTCAATAAGTTCATTTTTTACTCTGCTGGCTACTAACTTTTTTAGCAGTGGCTTTAATATGCCAAGCATAACTCCAAGATAAACCAATGCAAAGATTGTTGTATAAATAGCGTTAGTAGAGTTACCCGCTTTAGCAATCGCAATAACAAAAGCTAAAACGCACCATACTGTAATATCACCTGCGGCAGCGGCAGTAAGCGCTATAATGCCGGTTTTTGTATTTGTCATTTTCCGCTCCTGTATAATGCGCGCAAGAACCGGGAATGCCGTTATGCTCATTGAAATACCAACAAACAAGGAAAAGGCATAAAAGGGAACACCTGCGGGTGCATAATAACTATATAAATAATAGGAAAGCAGCATGCCCAGGCCAAATGGAAATATGATACTGGCATAACTAATGATAAATGCCGGGCCGGCTTTTTTCTTTATAACATTTATATCCAGCTCCATGCCAATGACAAACATGAACAGGATAAGTCCCACCTGGCTAAGCATCTGCAGATTATTGAGCGAACTGGCTGGAAATACAAAGTTTGTAAAACCTGGTATAAGCGTGCCAAACAGAGAGGGTCCTAATAAAATGCCAGCTATGATCTCGCCCATTACGGCAGGTTGCCCTATCTTCTTAAACAAATAAGCACACACCCTGGACACAGCTATAATAATGACGAGCTGAAGAATAAAGACCGCTAAAGGATGAGAAAAAGCCTGCACGATGCTATCCTTAGCTGCTGATGTCTTTATAATACCTGCAGGTGCATGTTCTATAGCTTTACCACTGTTCAGTACAAAATATATAAGCAGTGACAACCCCACAAGTGTTAGGCAATAAAACAATATGCTCCTGCTCCGTTTCATCATTTATTTTCAATCAAGGTTTTCGTAGTTATACTTTTCTTTCCTGCAGATGTTACTACAGTTGTTTGTAATGTCATTTGTTTACCTTGCGGAATATCAAATGATACAGGCTTATCATACAGCTTTTCGTTCTCATTAATAACACTGCCGCTAATAGTGTAAAATATTTTCGCACCTTCTACAGATGGCGTTATATTTAATTGATAATGGCTTGCACGCACTAAAGTATCCTCTACATTTACAACAGTGGGCACACGGTAGTTGTAGCCCATTGTTTCCAGTACAGCCAGTTGATGTGCTACTCGTACTTCAGAAAAATCTTTAAAGTTTTTGTTCGCCACCGGGGTCCATGCTATCTCAGCTAATGCCAGCATGCGTGGCAGCAGCATATATTCTACCTGCCCCGATGTAGGGATATACTCCGTCCAAAGGTTTGCCTGTACTCCTTGTATATATTTTTGCTCCTCGCTGCTCAGCTTAGACGAAACAGGATCATAAGCATACACTTTT
>JAFDXS010000440.1 GCA_018267795.1 Bacteroidota bacterium
GCTGCAAGAAACTGCTCTGGTGTAGCATCTGTAATGGGGCCACCTGCAGGGCCGCCGGTATTATTTACCAGTATATCTATATTATGATTTTGCAGGAAATTGCTTACTACACTTTCCACCACATCAGGCTTCTGAAAATCAGCCACGAGATAGCTATGTTTTTGGCCCTGTGCTGTATCCAGCCTAGCTGCTGCGCTTTTTAACTTCTCCTCATTCCTTGATATCAACACACAATTTGCGCCTAGCGAAGCGAGTGCTTCTGCTGCTGCGAAGCCTATACCCTGTGTGCTGCCTGCTACCAATGCTGTTTTCCCCTGAATACCTAATGAAAGCATAAATGCTAAAAATTTGCTGCGAAAATACTCTTATCTGTATATAAATACCTATAGATAGCTTTAAAGGAATTTCCCTATATTTGTCTCAGGCAGGCTATCGTTCATATTCTCAAGACAATAGGATAGACCTTGCAGGGAAATTTTTTTTACCCTTTTTGATATTTATTTACTTTTTCTCGTGATTTTTGATTTTACATGGAATATAATACTACTCGCAGCAAAATGCTGATGCCTGAATATGGGCGTAATGTGCAGAAGATGGTGGAATACCTGGTGACGATAGATGATCGCGCCAAACGCCTGCGTAATGCTGAAGCTATAATAGAGCTGATGGGCACACTGAACCCTCACCTGAAGCAAATAGAAGACTATAAACATAAACTCTGGGACCACCTGTACCAGATGACTGATTTTAAACTGGATGTAGATGCACCTTATCCTGCACCTACGCCTGAATCAGTATTTAAAAAACCTGAACGCCTGCCTTATCCGCAGGATGATATTCCGCATCGCCACCTTGGTAAAAACCTGCAGGGCGTGCTGAAAATGGCACTAGAAGAAACCGACCCTGAAAAAAGACAAAGCCTTACACAGCTGATAGGCTACTACATGAAGCTGGCCTATACCAACTGGCATAAAGAGCCAGTACATGATGATATGATAAAGAGCGAACTGGCTGCTTTGTCAAAGGGCTTGCTGCAATATGAGACAGGTGGCTATCGCGTACATTTTGACAATCGATTCAAACAGCGCAATAACAATAGCAATAATCGCAACTTTAAAGGTGGTAACCAGCGCAATAACAGCGGTGGTGGCGGAGGCTACGGCAGCAATAACTATAATAAGAACCGCAAGTTTAAGAATAACAAAAACAAATAATCTACAGCCTCAGCATGAACGCTTTCGAAATACGTGGTGGTAAAGCCCTGCATGGAAGTATTACTGCCCAGGGAGCGAAAAACGAAGCACTACAGATACTATGTGCGGTACTGCTAACAGATGAAGCTGTTAGGCTTACTAATGTACCCAATATAATAGATGTAAACACGCTGATAGATGTGCTGGAAGCAATGGGTGTGCGCGTGGAGCGTCCTGCTGCCAATACAGTGGTGCTGCAGGCAAACAATATTAATCCCGATTACTTTATTGATCCCGACTTTAAAAAGAAGTCGGGGAAGCTGCGTGGTGCTGTGATGCTGGCAGGACCCATGCTTTCGCGATTTAAGAAAGCACATATACCCCAACCAGGTGGTGATAAAATAGGCCGACGCAGACTGGATACGCATATACGTGGCTTTGAGGCACTAAATGTAAAATTCAACTACAACCCTGACGAGTATCTCTTTACGCTGGATGGCAGCGAGATGCGCGGTGGGAGTATAATGATGGAGGAGCCCTCAGTAACCGGTACTGCCAATGTAATAATGGCTGCTGTGCTGGCAAATGGCGTAACCACTATATACAATGCTGCCTGTGAACCATATGTGCAGCAACTATGTCGCATGCTAAACAGCATGGGGGCACGCATAAGTGGCATCAGTTCTAACTTTCTTACCATTGAAGGTGTGAGCAAACTGCATGGATGCGAACACCGCATGCTCGCAGATATGATAGAAGTAGGTTCTTTTATAGGCCTTGCGGCTATGACACAGAGCGACCTGACCATAAAGAACGCAGACGTAGCACACCTGGGTATAATACCAGAAACTTTTCAGAGACTGGGCATACAACTGGATATACAAGGAGATGATATATATGTGCCTGCGCAGGAACACTACAGGATAAATAAATTTATAGACGGCTCCATACTTACGGTATACGACCATCCATGGCCAGGCTTTACGCCGGACTTGCTAAGCATAGTGCTGGTAGTAGCAACACAGGCAAAAGGCACCGTGCTGGTACACCAGAAAATGTTTGAGACACGCCTGTTCTTCGTAGATAAGCTGATAGATATGGGCGCACAGATAGTGCTTTGCGACCCCCACCGTGCAGTAGTGATAGGCCTTGACAGGCAGGAACCACTGCGTGGAATAGACATGGTGTCGCCTGATATACGTGCGGGTGTTGCGCTGCTTATTGCTGCATTGTCTGCACAGGGCAAAAGCACTATACAGAACATACAGCAGATAGATCGCGGCTACGAACGTATAGATGAGCGCCTGAATGCCCTTGGTGCAGACATCAGGCGCATCTAAATTTAGCCTTTATATTTCTGGAATATTACGATGGCATTGTGGCCACCAAAGCCGAAAGTGTTACTCATAGCAACATTCACTTCTTTGTGCATGGCTTTGTTTGCTACCACTTCTATATTGGCAGGTATTACCTCATCCAGCTCTTCAATATTAATAGATGGCGGAATAAGGCTTTCCTGTATAGCCTTGATAGATGCTATGGCCTCTATAGCACCGGCACCACCAAGCAAGTGACCAGTCATAGATTTGGTTGCGCTGACAGTGAGCTTCTTATCGGTACCCTTCAG
>JAFDXS010000441.1 GCA_018267795.1 Bacteroidota bacterium
TGGCAAGGTAAGTTTGATAGCGTTATTATCACCCAGACTACCATCATGGATACTACTAAAGTATATTTTACCACATTCATATCTATGGTAAATACCGGGAAGGTGGCACGTAAAGATATTTACTACTTGAGAACAGTGGATCCAGATAATGATGAGCCTGAACCGGGTGGCGGCTTTACTACTGAAAATGTAATTGAATATCAGTTGCCGAATGAGCTCAACCGCACCATGGTATCGGCCACAGGACTTAGCTCCCGCAAGGCATTTCTTGGTTTAGGCACTCTTGATTGCAGAGCTAAGTGTTTTATAATACACTATAGCCTGACTCCTGATTGGGGGCATCTTGATACTATGTACGGTACTGCATCATATATCGATACTACGCATTATCAATACCACGACTCTGATCAGAATGATGAAGGTATTGGTCTTGTCTTTAAGTTGAATGATATTGAGCCTCAGGACAGTCTTACATTCGCTTACGCTTATGTATTAAGAAAAGCAGATCTCGATTCTGCATTCGAATCTACCCGCCCTAAATGGAAAAGCGCAACAGATTCTGCCACGCATACATCAGGAGACACTATCGTGGTATGTGCTCAAAGCAAAGTGCATCTTAGTGTAGTGAATGGTACAGGCCTCAAATGGAAATGGTCTTCCCCTACGGGCAATACAATATCAGATACCGCAGGACTTAGCACCGATATAACAGTAGATACCGGGCTGGTAATAGCCAGGGCCATTGGCTCCTCCCCATCTTGCGCAGCCGATTCTGAAATTATTTATTTGCGTTCTTTCACACCACCACCACCCATACTAAGTAATAATGGGCCTTTGTGCCTTGGCGATACATTGTTTTTATATTCTCAAAAACAATCTGCCGCTTTTACAGAGATGGTATGGCATGGCCCTAACAACTATACTAGCAGCCTGGATAATCCTGTTATTCTTAATGTACAGTCTATAGATTCCGGTGTTTATTATGTTGTTGATTCTGCACCGGGTTGCCCGGCACAAATAAGCAAAACAAGAGTAATTATAGATCCAGTAGTAGCAAGCATAGATCCTTCAAGGCCAGGCGCTTGTGCGGGAGCTCCTATGTCCTTTGTTTTTAATGGTATTGCCAATGACTCAGGTACGCATTACCGTTGGACTTTTGATCATGGCGTACAGTTAAGCGGCGACCCTGGTGATACTACAAAGGGGCCATACACTATACGCTGGGATAGCGTAAGCAACAGGATAGTAACGCTGAGGGTACAAAACTGGAGATGTGTGTCTTACACCTCAGTGAACATACCCGTTATCTCTGCGCCACAGGTACACTTTGACTTCCCAAAAGATATTTGCCTGAATGACACAGTGCTGGCTGCAATATCTGATTACAGTTTGCCAAATGCGGATAGCTTCGAATGGAGTTTCGGAAACGGGGGCAATTATACGTCCTCAGCATCCGGGCTGGCAAACGGGCATGTATATGCGTACTATAATACGCCGGGAGTAAAAGTGATAAAGCTTATAATAGACTATACTACCTGTACACAAAATCCATATTATGATACTGTTACTGTACATAATTTGCCCAATGCAAAGATCACAGGCACTAATGAAAGTACCATTTGCCAGGGCGACACCGTAACATTTACAGCGCAATACGGTGATCAGTACCGGTATATATGGTCACCATACAAAAACTATATGGGCCAGAGTGGCAATGCTGCAAATACGGGGAGGATGATTATACCATTCGCAGGCAATGTATATCTGACTATAAGAGATCAATACAATTGCCACTCAATGGATAGCATGTATATTAATCCTGATCATTGCTGTGAGGTAATTTTACCAAGTGCATTCAGTCCTAATGGAGATGGCAGAAATGATCTGTTCAGGCCTATCACTATTGGTCACCACAGGTTAAAGGTTTTCAGGATAGTTAATCGTTATGGCCAAACGGTTTATCAAAGCAATGTGGAATCCAACGGTTGGGATGGTAAAATGAATGGTGTACCCCAGGATATGGGCACATATTTCTATTATCTTAATTATGATTGTAATGGCAAAACCATAGAAGAGAAGGGCGACGTTACCCTGATACGATGATTTTTTATAAATTATTTATTTTAGAAAAATAGCAGCCTTATTGGTTGCTATTTTTTTATAATAACTATTAGTAAGTTTATTGCTAACAAATACTAATTATAGATTTATAACTAATAGTTACAGCATCAGTTTCATTAAGTTTGTGCTCATTATCAGCGTAAATAAAGCTTATAACAAACTTAATGCTTACTTAATTTACAGGTAAAAATCTTAACTTTAAGAAACTTTTACCATGAAGAAGCTATTAATCCTTCTGGCGCTTTTTGCCACTTATACAACACAAGCACAATCGCGTAACCAAAATTATGACCCTTCGCGTGTAACGGGCCAGTTTTTTATAAAACAGACTACTGCAAAAGGGGTAGAAAAGATAAATGTGAATTATTATTTATCTCCTGCACCTTTTACCAAAGTTTTAAATTTCAGCCTCAACACTCCGCAACCAAGAATGCTGAGTGCAAAAATTACAAACAGCAGTGGAAGAACAGTACTGACCTGGAAGCCACAGGCAAAGGACTATCGCTACGAAACGGAATTTAATATAGCAACACTACAGCCAGGCAATTACAATGTAAACGTATATGATGCCGGAGGCGTAAAATTATACAGCATTCCTTTCTCAAAATCTAAATTAGAATAAGTAATACTATTTTCCTTATCGTATAAATTAATGTATAAATGAAGCACCTCAACCTTATAAATTTTGTTACGTGCT
>JAFDXS010000442.1 GCA_018267795.1 Bacteroidota bacterium
AATAAAGGATATAAAGCATGCTACGGCCGTTAGTGTGCGTATGAAATTAAACGTATCCCATCTTTGTAATACGGCTTCCCAATTAGCAGGATGATTGGATGGCAACCAGGTTTTTATAACCTGATTGATCGGTACGTTGCCAAACCTTGTAATTAGAAATGTGGCTAAAGCCATGCAGGCTGCGAGAATGGCGAAACTTTTGGCAGCCCGGGAGCCCTTGCATAGAACAGCGTACCATATGGGCGTAATAAAGGAAAGCCCCATTAAGGTTTGCATGGTTATTCCGTTATGGCGCATTAGCTGAACGCGATAGATTAAATGAACGTTTAGCGGTACTTCATAGAAAGTTGGGACTACATTCAGAAAGCCATACATGAATGCGCCTGATAAAAGCCCGGTTGCAAGCAGTGCTACGAATTTGCATATAGTAGTTTGCATTTTTAATTTATTTAGATAGTAATAGGATAGTTTTTGTCGTAAATACTTCTTAGGCCTAATTGCTAAAATGTTCTGTTCTCCAATTTGGCAACTGAGTGGCGGAAGCTTGCAGGGAGTTCTGTTTTTTCATTTTTATTGAAGTTGAAATAGACGATGACATCATGGGCTTCGGCGGCTATTTCGCCGGCTTCGTTTAGTATCTGGTGGTGAATGCCGAAGCTTGTGTTCTTCATAAACTCTATTCCGGCCTGCACTGTTATTTTGCCAGGATAATGTAATGGTCTTACAAATTGGCAACTGGTGTTGGCAAGGATAGGCCCTATTTTATCTTCCTGAAAATGCTTTACCAGGCCAGATAGCTCCCAATAGTTGACGCGGGAAGCCTGAATGTATTTGAAGTACATCACATTGTTCACATGGCCGAAGAGGTCCATTTCGCTCCAGTCTATTCTTAGTTCCAGCTTTGATGGGAAGATGCTCATGGTGATATTTTGACAGGTAAATTTAATTAACCTGGATTTGAAAAATACGGCAGTGCCAGGGAAGATTTTACGGAGGTAAATAAGAAGATGTTTCACGAGCAGGGAACTCACCTTGCTTCTCTTTAGAGGAAGATGTTATAATATGTTTTCCGCCTGTTCAGAAAAAACATAGTTTGCAAAATCGATTTTTGTCGGAAAGCTTTTGTGGTGGAAGGTTTCAGCGGATTGGCGGAGGGTATAATTGGGTATAAAAGGGTATAAATGCTTCTGAAAAGGTATAGCCAGGTATAGAAATATGATGGGAAGGTATAAAAAGGTATAAATCTCAAATTCAAAATGAAAAAGTAAAAATTTAAAATTGCCTTGGTGCAGAAGCATAGGTTTTCTATAGCGCAAATACTCGCTGGTGTAGGTTTACAGTATGTCAAAGAGCGGGACCCACATTACGTGAGATCGCTTCGTGCCTCGCGATGACGTGAGGGCAGTAAGCAAGGTACTATTATTAACATGCGGATTCCAAATAAAGATGTCCACATTTATGAGTGCGGCAATGGGACAATGTGATGTAAGTATGAATGTGGTTTGGCGTGGAGAGAATGTTATAATTGTTTAATATTGAGGAATGAAAAAGACATTGATAATTGTTGCAGTTTTGATGTCGTTTGGTTTTGCATCCAATTCACTATTTGCTCAAACAAAAAAGAAAACTAAAATGAAAAGAGTAACAAGTATAGGGGGAATCTTCTTTAAATGTAAAGACCCCAAGGCGATGAACGAATGGTATAAAACACACCTAGGCTTAAACACGAGTCCGTATGGCGCTAAGGTGGAATGGCAACAAGATGAAAAAGCAACAGAGAAGGGCTATACGCTCTGGACTCCATTTGCCGCTGATACAAAATATTTTGGTTCTTCTGAACAGGCCTACATGTTCAACTTCCGGGTGGCAGATATTGAGGCACTGGTAGCTGAACTAAAAAAAGAGGGTGTGACGGTGCTGGATGAAATAGAGGCATCAGACTACGGGAAGTTTGTGCATATACAGGATATAGAGGGCAATAAGGTGGAGCTGTGGGAGCCGAAGGAGTAGCGAGCGTTAACCAACGTGAGGGTTGTTGGTGAGGACACCAACAACGGAGAAAAAAGTAAAATGGTGCGGTGTGTTATACTATGCGAGGATTGCTGGTGAGGACACCAACAACGGAGAAATTTTTCTTAAATTGACCATATTTATTTTTGCATTACAGTCACCTTATACCTATGAATTCTTCAATCAAATATGCCTTCACTTGCATTTTCTTCATTTGCTTTTTTTCAAACATTTCAAAAGCGCAATATCAGTCACTTTTTGGAGACACTTCAACTTCATGGAATATATATTGGAATAACTTGGCTTCGGAAGCTTACGATTCGTTTTATATTCAAAAGGATACTACTGTAAACGGAAATGGTTATAAGAAAATACAGGACACATATCACGGTACTGTTGGCCTGCTAAGAGAAGACAGATTGGCGGGAAAGGTTTGGTTTAAAGGTTGCAGATACGATACTGACCCAACAAACGATACAACCGAATTTTTAATGTTTGATTATTCGCTAAATATCGGCGATACCTTTCACATTGATTACCCTGGCCCATGGGGGCATTATGCTACCACAAACCCGATAAGGGTAGATAGTGTTTATTATGATAAAGCTGGGCGTAAATGTTTACGCTTCAATTCGATAAACCGGGTTTTCAATGAGCAGCTAACTTTTATTGAGGGTATAGGCTGTAATTTCGGCCTAATATTTTATTGGTACGATCACCTGGAGGGGAACAATTATTTACTATGCGCGAAGAAGGATGATACAACAACTTATTTAAATAAACGCTCAGGCAACTG
>JAFDXS010000443.1 GCA_018267795.1 Bacteroidota bacterium
CCAGCATTGTTTCAAAGGTATCTGCAGGTATGGGTGCCTCCGATACCATCAGCGGTATAGATACTGCGTTCATTAATATTACCTGCGCCCCTATGGCGGCAGCCATATCTGTAGCGTAGTAGGCTGCATTTATTGATATTGCGGAAAAATCTGTAGCAACAATGATCGTTTTCATGAGGAATTAAACTTTAGTTCTTTAATGATACAAAGGTCTTGTAATGACAAAAGAGTTAAAATGACTATGGTCATTCAAAGGGATGAATAGCGTCAGCTGCATATGGAATGCGCTCCTATTTCCAGATATTAAAGTTCAGGCGAAATTTTTTATGCTGTAGCAGGGTGCGCCAGTCAATAAAAAGAAATAAAGCAAAGAGCAAAAGACCAAGCATGGTGCCGGAAATATTTTTCCAGTTCAGGTAGCCGCTTAGTATTGTTTCTGAATTGTCTGCTACATAGTTGCCTGTTAATACCATTACCATATCGCTTGTAAACTTGCCTACGAAAAAAGCCGGGATAATATGGGTTGGGCGTATTTTAGCTACACCCGCAGCCGTGAATAGTGGAGTGGAGGGTAATGGCACCAGTGTATAGGCCAGGACGAATAAATGTATTTTCCAGTTATTGGCAGCTAGCTTTTGGCCTATAAACTGCAGATCTGCATTTTTTTGCTCTTTTATAAATCTTGCAGATAGCCTCGGCATGTACAGGCTAAGCATATATCTGCCTATAGTAGAGCCTGTGACGCCTATCAGCAGCACGATCCAGATGTTAAGATGATAATACATCTGGAAGAAAACCATCACAGTCCATGCCGGCGGCCCAAAAAAGGGCACGAGGTCAACAAGAAAGGAGCCAATAAGAACTAATAGATAGTACCACATTAGATGGTTAAAAGTAATAGATACTTAACTATCTATCGCTGATAATTTTCAACGCCTTTTATGATGCTAATCATATAGTTATGCTATACTAAAGTACAGCGCCTTCACTCCGGCTGATTTTTACTTCCGGCTCAAAGATTATTTTGCTTTTTATTGAGTTGGAGATAAGGCAGGCAGCTTCCGATTTTTGCAATACACGCATAGCCCTGCTCATGTCTTCTTCCCGGCTAATGATAAGCTTCGGCATTAGTGTTACTTCGCTCATCATATATTTGCCATCCACTATTTCCAGTTTGCCTGAGGCCTTCGAACTGAAATGCTCAAATTCAAGTCTTGAGTTTTCTGCTATAGAAAGGAAAGTAGTCATCAGGCAGCTATTTACTGCCGCCGTAAACAGGTGTTCCGGCGACCATATATGTTCTACCCCCTTAGGAAATTGAGGTGGCGTTGCCACTGTTATCACGTCATTTAGTTCAGCTGCGCTGAGTTTGCCTATGCGGTCTTTGTCCCAGCTTACTTCTACTTCATATAGATGTTCCACGTTTATTAGTTTAGATGTTTTTCAATTATTTGTTTTAAATGATTGGCAGGTACTACGCCTGATTGCCGCCATAGTACATTGCCATCGCGAAAGAGTATGAGCGTTGGTACTCCTGAGATGTTATAGGCCCTTGCTGCCGACGGATTTTTATCCACGTCTATTTTTATAATGGTGGCAGTGTCGCCTATATTTCTTTTTAGCTCTTCCAGTATAGGCGCCATCATTTTGCAGGGGCCGCACCATTCTGCCGAAAAGTCAACTAATACAGGCTTATTGCTTTTTATTATTTCTGAAAATGTTTTTGTTTCCATAAACTATTTTACTTCTTCATAATCAATCTCATTTGTGTTTTGCTGCAAAGTGTCTTTGTCCTTTCTTGCAGGAGTATAGCATTCCTGCACACCGCAGCAGCCGGTATTGGTCACGGCCATGTATATAAATACCAGGCTTATCAGCCCTGCACTCCAGTCGTGCATCTGTATGCCCATAATCAATACTAATAGACCTAATACTGCTCTGGTAATCCTGGCCACGTGCCAGTTAGTTAATAGTCGCTGTTTCAAACTATTCATGTTTTTACGTAAAGGTTCAGCTTTTTACATTTACGATTGGTAACATTTGTTTGATAACTCAGTTTCACATTAGTTTGGATACCTGTTGGGGTGGAATCAGGCTATTGCTCCTTCTCTCTTGTGCTAAACCCAAATGGGAAATAGAGCGGGCAAAAACTGATAAAGCTGGTAAGAATGAAAATGGCTGCAATCACTAATAAAATGACGGCTAATGTACCGCTGATGACGTGGGTGAGATACAATACAGCTATTACTATAGCGGCAGCAATTCTCAAAATACGGTCAATTGTTCCCATATTCTTTTTCATAAACAGTTGTTTTTATTATGTGTGACTAAATAGTGTTATCTGTTTATGTTCGCCGCCGCAATTTTTTTTATTCACTTAAAAGTTCGATAGTATTTCTGCCGAGGCGAACAATATGTTTCTGCTCCATGGTGCGCAACAGTCTGCTTATGGCTTCCCTGTGGGTATGCAATTCATCTGCTATCTGCTGGTGGGTGATGGTTATTGTCTTGCTGTTAGTTGCTTTTGCTTTTTTATTCAAATAGTTTAATACTTGTTTATCCATGTTATGGAAGGCTATCAGGTCAATTACCTCCAGTAGTTCAGCAAAGCGTTGACTGTAAGCGTTGTTGATATATGTCTTCCATTCCGGGTATTTAAACCACTCCTCCACAAGATTGGCAGGTATCTGCAATACTTCTGTTTCATCTTCGGCTACTGCCTTTACCATGCTTTCCTTGTGCGATTGGCAACAGTTTATAGCCATTGCGCAGGTTTGTCCGGGGTATAGGTGGTACAAAAAGGC
>JAFDXS010000444.1 GCA_018267795.1 Bacteroidota bacterium
ACACTCGTCACATTGGCTATTTCAGCCATCAGCTTGTCTTCTTTCTTCTGCTTCTGCTTGCGGCGTTCTTCCAGCATTTTCAGATTGCCGGCAGTAGCCTCTACAGCGTGCTTTGTAGGTATCAGGTAGTTGCGTGCGTAGCCACTCTTTACCTCTACCAGTTCATGGGCAGCACCCAGATTATCTACGTCTTTTATCAGTATTATCTGCATGTTGTCTTTACTTTAAAAGGTCAGTAATATAAGGCAATAGCGCCATCTGGCGGGCTTTCTTTATAGCCACCGCTACTTTGCGCTGGTACTTCAGGCTGTTACCTGTTATACGACGCGGCAGCATTCTACCTTGTTCGTTAATAAATTTTTTCAGGAATTCTGCGTCTTTATAGTCGATATACTTAATCCCCATCTTTTTGAAACGGCAGTATTTCTTCTGACGTTTTTCGACGCGTGTGGAGGTTAAGAACTTTATTTCGTTTTGCTTAGCCATTGTTGCTTTGAATTTAGAGGATGAATTAAGAAGCAGCAGTTTCTACTTCAGAAAGCTTGTTACGCTTCCTGTTGTTATAAATAACCGCATACTTGTCCAGGCGAGTGATCATGTGACGCATCACATTTTCATCACGGTTCATCTGTATTTCCAGTTTTGCGTTTACATCAGTAGCCGCCTGGTATTCTACTACCCAGTACAGTCCTGTTGTTTTTTTCTCAATTGGATAAGCGAGTGAGCGCAGTCCCCATGCATTTTGGTTGGTGATCTTGCCGCCATTCTCAGTAATGAAGTCTGCAAACTTCTTCTGAGCACCCTTGTAGTCGTCCTCTGCCAGTACCGGAGTGAAGATGACCATAAGCTCGTAAGCTTGAAGGTTGTCTGTTGCCATAAATGTTTTGTTTGTTAATAAATTAATTTGCCCCTCAAGAAATCCCGGCCGCAACGCTGGATACCTACCGAGGCAGGTAGCCGAGATGTAATTTTGGGACTGCAAAGGTAAGGAATTAGAAATAATTTAGAAACAATTAGAAAGTTACACGGCAAATTTATTTCATAAGTAGTGTTTTTTCCAATTCCCACCCCATTCGATTTGGCCTAAGTGATTGATTATCAATTGGCACATGCCCCATTTGTGCCCCATGCCCAGCGGGCAGAGCGGAGAAAGGGAGCGGAGAGCGAATAGGGAATGTAACATTCTTCTATTTTTGTTTTTGGAGGTTTTGGGTGACGGGGTCGCTGAAATGCTTTACTGGTTGAATTATGGTATTTTTTACGAATGTTACATTTTCTCCCAAAATGTAACAAAATGTCGCATTTTCCTCCCATGGGAGGTTTTGAAGGGTTTGCAGGTTTGTCAAAGAGCGGGTGCGGCCTTTGTGGCTGCTGTGTGTAAGATACGAAACGGAGGGAGGGGGTTCCAAAAGAAGATATCCACATTGGCTTAATGCTACAATGTGGTGGAATGCGGCACCCGTAGAAGGAAGAGATGTTTTACAACCCATCCGTCACTGCGTGCCACCTTCCCTAAAAACAGGGAAGGAGTCCATTTTTATTTTCCTAATAATTCTCCTCCTGTTTTTTAGGAGGAGTACCTGGCTTTAGCCGAGGGGAGGTGGTAGTTAATCAGCAAAATGTTTAGCTATCAACTCAAGCACGCCTGCCATATTCTGAAAAACAAGTTTGTTCTCAAAACGAACAACGGTATAACCCAATTCCTTTAACCGTTCATCTCTTACAAAATCCTGTTCAGGGCTGCCTGGCAAATAATGATGTTGTCCATCCAGCTCTATGATCAGTTTTTCAGAAGGGCAATAAAAATCTACTATGTAGTTTTCTATGCTCTGCTGACGCCTGAACTTTCTACCCATAAGCTGGCTATTCTTCAGCGCATTCCATAAAACAGCTTCTGCAGGTGTAAGATTGTTTCTTAGCTCTTTTCGTCTGTCTTTCAGGTAGGTAACATTTTTAAGCTGGTTCTTTCTCATGTGATATGTTTTATAACCCTTCCGTCACTGCGTGCCACCTTCCCTAAAGACAGGGAAGGAGTTTTTTTCCAAAATTAACTCTCCTCCTGTTTCTAGGAGGAGTACCCGTAGGGGGAGGTGGTGTTTTTCAACCCTTCCGTCACTGCATGCCACCTTCCCTAAAAACAGGGAAGGAGTTTTTGTTTATCTCACTACCAAGCGATCTAAGAAAATCGCTTACAAGGTATTCACCGCTGGACATTTTGTCGTAAACTGAGGTGTGGTGCATAAATGCAAATGTATGGTTGGTCGTCTTGCCGCAACTATAATACGCGAAAAGCACTCTTTTTTTATCCCTGTATCATTTTAATTCCCACCTTCAGTTTCCTTCATTTCATGAGATTCCGTCGTACCAACAGGTGGCTTAGGGCAAAAAAGAAAATTCGTAGGTTATAGGCACTATCCTGCAGGATAGCGGCTGTGTGATGAAAGCATTGACTGGAAAGGCTTTGAGTCATGTCCTGTAATGCCTATTGCGCTATTCCCATTATTTATATGTAGGTACATGAATGTGGGTGTAATATTGCATCTACAAGATAAAAACACAAACCATGTACAATCTGAAAGTAATATCATCGAGCGTGCGGGATGGCCGCAAGGGGCCTATAGTGGCGAGGTGGGTAACAGAGCTTGCCAAACAGGATGGCAACTACAATGTAGAGCTGCTGGACCTGGGCGAGCTGCAACTGCCTATGATGAATGAGCCGCACCACCCTATGCTGAAAAAATACCAATACGAGCACACAAAGCAGTGGAGCGCAAAGATAGATGAGGCGGATGCCTTCAT
>JAFDXS010000445.1 GCA_018267795.1 Bacteroidota bacterium
TGTTAGATAATCCTGATTAGGGTTTACAGTATGTCAAAGAACTTTATGCATAGTCGCCTTAATGAGACCTATTGCATGTGCCTGGCGGATGTCTCGCTTGGGGTCGACATGACGGCCTTGACTTGGCAAGGTACTATTGTTAACATGCGGTTTCCAAAAAAAGATGTCCACATTCTGAGCGATATTGACCTGTGCCAGCTAAAGTTAGCTGGCCATTTTGCGACATTCTTCTGCGCATTTACGACAGGCTTCAGCACATTTGCGACAGTGGTCGGTGTCATGTTTTGCACATTCCTGGGCGCAGGCTTCGCAGATATCTGCACAGATGGTGCATACTTCTTTAGCTTTTTTGCTACCAAGGCTCATTAACTGAGCAGCCGCATAACATATAGCTGTACACTCCATGTCGAGCTGTATGCAATGTGCCATCATTTTCACATTTTCTTCTTTGGTGCATGATGAAGCGCAATAGTTGCAGATAGCAGCGCAACGAAGACAAGCTTCAATACAACTTTGATACTGAGTATATGTGCTCATGTAAATGGCTTTTTAATGGTAAACTCTTGCCGTAAATGATACAAATACCGTGCACAGCAAGAAATACTATACTTCTAATAGAAAAAAGCCGTTTTCGTAACCCTCTTTGTGCAAAATGGGCAATGCTACGTTGAAAATGTGCACTCCTTCATGTGTTCCTTCCAGTATGCCGGCATGAGCATGGCCGTGAAAAGCCGCAGTTACCTTTCTTTTACCCAGCGGCTCTGCCAGCCTTGAAGAACCCAGAAACGGATAAATCACCTCGGGCTCACCCTTTATAGTAGCCTGAATAGGAGCATAATGCATAAGCACTACTTTCTTTATGCCTGCATTTTCCTGGTCCAGCTTGGCAAGCGCACGATCGAGGTGGAGCGTTTCGTCAACAGCCTCCCGGACAAATGCCTTCATGGCCTCTTCACCAAACATAGACAGCATGTGATTATCAAAGCCGCCACCAAAGCCCTTTATGCCCGCAAAACCAATGCCTTTTATAATAATTGCTTCACCATCAAGCATATATACCCTGCCTTGCTGCATTATCTGCCTTATGAGCTTATGTTTTCCCTTTTCGTGATCGTGATTGCCCAATACTGCAATAACCGGAATGTGACATTCTTTCAATTCATCCACTAACAATTCAGCCTCTTTCTCATCACCTGTATCTGTAAGGTCACCACATATAATAAATATGTCTGCCTGCTCTGAAACCGTGCGGAAATAGGGCGCCCATTTACCTTTATCAGATATCCGAACGTGTATATCGCCCACTGCAGCTATGCGTACTTTGTTTTCCATAAAAAAATCAGGTCGTCATTATAGTATAAGATTTATAATTCCATTCCTTGATATCCACACAATACTGGGTATTATCTATCATAGGACCACGGCAGACGTTGAGGAATGGTGCCGGCATATCATATTGGCTGTTGGCGCGCGACATCAGCTCATCGAAAAGCCATTTAGGAATGATATCGCGATACTCTGATGGGTAAACAAACTGAAACATGATAAGCTGTGCGAGCAACATATGCCAATGAGGATCGAGCCGGCAAAGCAAACGCTTCCAGTCCAGATTTTTGCCCTGCTTTAACATAACATGATTAATATCGGCCCCATCAAAACGTTCACGGTTCCAGACGTAGCTCTTGCACCATATAAGCTCTTCGGGAGGTAGCAGCTTTACATTTACATCGCAGAAGGTGCCATCCTGCGCATACTCGAACCAGGAATCATCTACAGTGCAAATATTATTGACACTATTGTATATTATATCAATAAAATAATCTCCTTTAAATACTTTAGCCAGCCAACGGACGTCATGCTGCACCGCGGTATATCCTTTATCTGCGAAAAACTTCAGTACCCTGGGATAATCGGCAGGCTTGAGAAAAATATCCAAATCTTTTGTATCGCGATAAAGACCTGTATAATGAAAAATAGCAAAGGCGCCACCTAACATAAAAGGAACACCGCTCTCGTGCAACAAATGAAGTGCTTCAGAATAAAATGCTACAGATTCATTGTTCATACTCATTTAGTAATGAATAAAAAATACATGCCAGTACGAACGATTGGTAATATCAATATTATTAAACAGAGAAGTGAACTACCATTTGGCACAGTTTTAAAATGCGATCTGTAAAAAGGAGAATAGATGCGCAGATCAACAAGCATATTGCTGATGACTATATTGCTTAGCTCATGCATAAGCAATACAGCAAATGACAACAAGAATACCGCAAGTACAACAACTATACATCATGTACCTAGCAAGCCAGTAATAACACCTGTAAATACAGGATACAGGCTAATAACAGCAAAGGACAGTATAAAACACATAACAAAATACCTGCCGGACAATGCCCTACCGATACTACTGGCTGTAAACAGAACAGATTCTGCACATATAACTGAACTCAAAAGCCTGATAATACCTGAAAAGCTTAACGGAAATGTGAATCAATATTCGCCATTCCCTGCCAGCGCTGCTTGCTTAAAAGATGTGCGGAAGATCATCCTTTTCTCTTACCCAGCTCAATACTTTGGAGCTTATGAGTATGGTCAATTAGTATATACAGGGCAAACCAATATGGGCAGAGAAAAAGACACAACGCCTACAGGTTTATTTTACACAAACTGGAAGGCGGAAGAAACGCATAGCACCTTTAACGATGAGTGGGACCTGAAGTGGAACTTTAATATTGAAAATAAAGAAGGCATTGGATTTCACCAGTATTCACTGCCGGGGTATCCTGCCTCG
>JAFDXS010000446.1 GCA_018267795.1 Bacteroidota bacterium
TATGCAGGAGCACGTACATACTTTGCACATGTTGACCATAGAGTAGTGCCACTGATATTGGATATTACCAAACAGGACCAAATAAACCAGGCTGTAGAAAAAGTAAGCGAACTGGATATATTGATAAACAACGCGGGGATAAGCCTATACGATGATCTTAGTGATCGCAGTAAGATCGAGCAGCACCTTGCTGTGAATTTTTATGGCCCTTATGATATGATACAAGCATTTCTGCCGTTGCTACTCCGCAGCAAGGGAACAATTATTAATAACATATCATTGCTGGCACTTGCCCCTTTAGCGCCTATCGCCTCCTATTGCATTTCGAAGGCGGCTACCTTTTCAATGACGCAATCTTTGCGTGCTTTTCTAAGTGGACAAGGTGTAACAGTTCAGGCAGTGCTTACAGGCCCTATAGATACCGACATGACACGAGATATTGATCTTCCAAAATCATCGCCTGCGTCTGCGGCCGAAGGGATATTTAATGGTATAGAGCAGGGTAAGGATGAAATATTCCCGGATGCAATGTCAACTATGATGGCAGAAAGCTGGTATAGCAGTGGTGCAAAATCTATGGAACGCCAGAATGCTGCATTTGTTGCTGCGCAATAAAGAGTGATCGATATAAATAAATAGTAAAAAGCAAAGCCCGCTCTTCCCAGAGTGGGCTTTGCTTTTTATAAAGTTTTAAAGCCAAGGTATATTCTAAGAAAAAATTGCTGTTTTTGCGATTTTTGCCTAAAAGGCTTTTCTATATTTGGTTTCAGCGATTTTAGCGAGAGTATAATTGGGTATAAAGGGTATAAACTAAGTCAAAATTAGAAAGTCAAAATGCAAAATTGCGTCTCGCAGAGGTTTGTAGAAGCATAATTTGTCTTATGCGCAGATAGTCTGCTGATTTGGGTTTACAGTATGTCAAAGAACCTTGTGCATTTAAGCGCTGTTGAAGTTTAGTGCATGTTTTCAGACGATTCCTCTCTTTCGTTCGGAATGACGGCCTTGATGGGCTGTCCTAATTTGGCAAGGTACTATTATTAACATGGGGTTTCCAAATAAGGATATCCACATCAGTCGTAAGTTGTAAGTTTAATAGGCTCATAAGTGGTTATGTGCAGTTACTTTTCTGCAAAAACAAAAAGCACTGAATTGATCAGTGCTTTTGCTCGTTTGAGTATATGTAAGTGATTGGGTATTAGGAATGTTGCTGGTAGTTTATCATCCAGTTAATGCCATACTTATCTGTGAACTCGCCGAAATATGCACCGAAGAACATATCCTGCAGCGGCATAGTAATGTTGCCACCGGCTGATAGTTCATTAAAAAGTCGCGTTGCTTCTTCCCTGGAATCAGGCTCAAGCGAGATATGCATATTGTTGCCCTGCACCAGATTAAAGCCCATTTCTTTTGGTGCGTCTGTTCCCATAAGGATGTGATTACCTATAGTAGGCAACTGCACATGCAGCACCATTTTCTTCACCGCGTCAGCTATCGGCGGATGGCCGGCCTCCTGAGGTATTTCGCCAAAGCGCTGCACTTTGCCGCCAATAAACTCTGTTTTGAATACAGACTTATAAAAATTGAAAGCTTCTTCAGTATTGCCCGGGAAATTCAAATACGTACATACACGAGCTGCGCGTTCTGTTTTATATTCCTTTCTAAGACGGAACTGAGATTCTATATACTGGTCTAGATTGCCCAGAGCCATAGTAAAGCCTTCTTTAAAGCCCATACTGATGATCTTATCAAGATCTTCAAGACTTTTAAAACGTACCGATACATTTACTGTAGTAGTTTCTTGGTTTCCATTAAATGTATTTGTCCAATGAGCCCCGGGAAATATTTCTTCTGCATTCCCATTTTCATCGCAAAAAGCATCTATTGCAGAATAGCTCTTTTTAGGGTCTATCTTTTGATAGTCCACCCTGCACCATACAGCAGCGTTATCAGGTGATACCATGGCATATAACCAACGACCACCTTCTTTAAAGCTCATAGATTTTGTTTCGGTACGGTATGGTTTTGGCGCCCACCATAGATCCAGTAGCTCTGCCTTAGTCCATGCATCCCAAACGATGTCAAGATTTGCTGCAAATTCGCGCTGTACATTCACCGTATTATTCTTTTTATCTACGGTAAAATCGAAAAGTAAGTTCGTAGTCATTTTTAGCGTTTTTTAGTGTTTTTAATTGTTGCCAATACGTTGTCCAGTTGATTGAAGCGGCTTTCCCAGATCTGCCTGAACTGTGCGAGCCATTTGTCTATCTCTTTCATTTTATTTATTTCCAGTTGATAGTATATTTCTCTGCCTTCCTGCTTCGCCGTTATTAATTCACACTCGTTAAGAATGCGCAAGTGCTTTGATACTGCCTGCCTTGTTGTTTCAAAATGCTCTGCAATAGCATTGGGCGTCATAGCCTGTATAGCAATAAGCGCAATGATGGCCCTTCTTGTAGGATCGGCAATAGCCTGAAAAACATCTCTTCTCATTTCAATATTTTAAAAAGCGAAACTATCTGGTTGCAAATATACGTGCAACTAATTGGTTTCACAAAATTTTTTACAAAATATTTTTGGAATTGGCTTAGAAGGGGTTTAAAGACGCTACAATTAATGTAATTGTTAAACACGTCCTAATCAACTGTTAATGGTGCGAAAAAAGTTGCCGGACAATGCAATGCAGCGAAACTTTACATCATTAAAAACTTCATTATGAAAATCATTGATAATGCAGACCAGATATCAAGCAAAATAATAAGGGAGCTATTCCTTAGTAAAGTGTCTTACCT
>JAFDXS010000447.1 GCA_018267795.1 Bacteroidota bacterium
GGCGCCAGGCCTTATGAAAAATATTTTAACAATAAAACGATAACAGAACAAGTGCTATGACACAGATCAATGCCTACATAAGATTTAATGGCAATTGCCGCGAAGCGATGACTTTCTATAAAGAATGCCTGGGCGGTGAACTAACTATGCAAACTGTAGAAGGAACACCTATTGAAAACCATATGCCTGCAAATGCAAAGAAAAATATTTTGCACTCTACGCTGGTAAAAGACAACCTGGTATTGCTGGGCTCTGATATGACCGGGCCTGAGGGACTGCAAAGAGGCAATGGCATATCGCTGTGCCTGGACTGCAGCAGCGAAGAAGAAATATATAGCTGCTATGAAAAACTTTCTGCAGGCGGGCTGGCCACGCACCCATTGGAAGATGCCTTCTGGGGTGGGAAATTTGGCGACCTGGTAGATAAGTTTGGCAATAGCTGGCTACTTAACTACTCAAAACAGCAATAGAACTTAAGCAAGCCCTTATAAACATTATCACTATTAAAAGTTTTTTATTAATTCTAAAAAACATCAGTTATGGAAACAGCAGTAATCAATTCGACATTAAAAAGAGACAAGATCATTTATTGGGTATTCACTGTCATAGTAGTACTCTTTGATGGTGTAGGCGCTTTAGGCTTTAATACACCGCTTGCTGTGGCAGGCATCAGGCACATGGGATTTCCTGACTACTTCAGGGTAGAGCTGGGAATAGGAAAAATAATAGGTGGCATAATACTGATATTGCCAATGATACCTGCAAGACTAAAAGAGTGGGCCTATGTGGGTTTTGGCATAGCCTGTATATCTGCAGCTGTTGGGCATTTTGTATTAGACGATGCAAGCCAGGGGATATTTCCGTTAATTCTTTTGGGATTCTTTATAGTATCTTATGTTTATTATCATAAGGTTACTGACAGTAAGGCTTAATTGACAAAACCTGTAGAAGTTATGATGATTGAAGTATTTAAAACAAATGTGCAGACTGAAGAAGATGCCGGGAAGGCCATCTCAATGCTTCAATGTCATTTGCCTTATTCAAGAATCAACTTCGACCTGGAAGACTGCGATAAAGTGCTGAGGATAGAAGCACACTATATACAGCCTGATAAAATAATTGAGCTACTGGGCAGGCATGGACATCATTGCCAACTATTGGATTAAAACTTCTTTTTTCTTTTATGTTTTTTGAAAAATGTTTTGCGCAACCAAAAGCTTATATATATTTGCAACCGAAAGGTTTCGTTTCTTTAGATCTACGAAATAGAAAATGAAAACAATTCTTAATACATTCATGAAATAAACACTTAAACAAAAACACGATGAAAAAAAAGAACAACATTGCTTACTGGATAGTAACCATTTTATTTGCTGCATTCATGCTATTCTCTGCCATACCGGATGCTATGTACACAGCTGAAGCAGCCAAGTTCATGACCGGGCTAAACTATAGCGAGGCATTTACACGGTTTATCGGCGTTGCAAAAATTCTTGGCGTCATAGGTATATTGATTCCCGGTTTCCCACGCTTAACAGAATGGGCATACGCAGGCCTGGCATTTGACCTGATAGGTGCTACCTATTCTCAAATAGCAGTCGGCGTCCCATTCTCGAATTGGGTATTTATGCTGATATTCATAGCTGTACTATTTGTCTCCTATGCTCTTTATCATAGAAAGCTTAGGAATGCTGCAGCTATGGCATAAGAAGAGGTATAATTTTTATGCATTTTATTACCAAAAACTTTCACCATGTTAAAAAATTCAAACGCATTCAGCGGTTTTTCTGTAAATGATATACAGAAGGCAAAAGACTTTTACCAAAATACATTGGGGATAACAATAGCAGATAATCCCATGGGCTTACTGGAGCTGCACTTTAATAACGGAGCAAAAGTGATCATTTATCCGAAGCCAAATCATGAAGCAGCTACATTTACTGTGCTTAACTTCCCTGTGGATGATGTGGAAAAGACTGTAGATGAACTGACTGCAAAAGGAGTGAAGTTTGAGAAGTACACCGGTAATATACAAACAGATGCCAAAGGCATAGTGCGTGGAAATGGCGGACCAACAATTTCGTGGTTTAAGGATCCTGCGGGGAATATACTGTCTGTGCTGGAGGCGAAGCAATAAGCCTGGCTTATAAAATCAATTTTTAACAATGAAACATCATTTGCTTTACAGACAGCAAGTGATGTTTTTATTATTTATGATTTTTTTAAAAAAACTGCTATGTCATTCCAGGGATATTTAAATACAATAAAAGCGAAAACCGGCAAAGGACCTGCTGACTTCAGGAAACTTGCAGAGCAAAAAGGTTTTACTCAAAAAGGCGAACTGAAAGCTACTACCAAAGCAGGCGATGTAGTAAAGTGGTTAAAAGAAGATTTTGAATTAGGACATGGACATGCTATGGCAATATATGCATTGCTGAAGGGCGTGAAAAATGAGGACAGCGAGTAATGAAAATATAACGAGCAAGCTGCCTGTAAATTTCATAACTTACCTGTAAAACCTTTACCAATGAAAAACATGTGGCCGGTACTTTCTTACGAAAAAGCCAAGGATACTTATGACACCTTGCATATGTGTACGCAGATAGTGGGCAAGGTAAAGCTGGCATTGCTGCCCTGGGTCAATCATTCATGGCATGTAACACTACATATAACCCCTACAGGATTAACTACACATACCATGCCTTATGAAGGCAAGCACTTCCAGGTAGACTTTAATTTCATTGTGCATGAGCTGGAGATAAGCACCAGCCTTGGCGAAAAGAAG
>JAFDXS010000448.1 GCA_018267795.1 Bacteroidota bacterium
ACATTGATGGTTATATCATTTCACATAATGATGAATATCAGAATGAATACACGCCGGAATGTTTTAAAAGACTTGAATATGTTACGGGATTTACTGGTTCAAGCGGCATGGCTGTCATTACAAAAGATGGGCAGTATTTTTGGACTGATGGTAGATATAGAATTCAAGCACAGAAAGAAGTACCTGAATATAAAATTTGCGAAAGAGATTTTAGGGAAGTTGGAAATTTGAGAATAGGATATAACCCCTACCTTTTCACTAAGGTTGGGCTTGCCGCTCTTTCAAAGGATATGGTGCTTATACCAACTGCTGTTGATCTAGTGGATGAGATATGGAATGAAAGGCCAAAAGCCTCCAGCAAGGCAGCCTATTTATACCCTGTTGAATATGCTGGCATGTCGTCGGAAGAAAAATTGGCAAAAGTTAGGAAGGAGTTTCTCGGTAAAGCAAAATATTTGCTTATCACAGAACCAGATTCAATATGCTGGCTTCTGAATATTAGGGGCAATGATATAGAATATGTTGCTGTATTGCTTTCATATATGATACTCAGCGAAAATGATGCTATATGTTTCACTGATCTGTCAAAGATTCCTTCTGATGTTATTGCAGCTCTTTCTCATGTGCGATTTAGAGAGGCAGATGAGCTACAAGATACTTTAAGGTTAATAGCAGATCCTATTATAATAGACCCAGCATCTTGCGCTCTAGGGTTTGCAGACCTGATTTCTAATAAAATAGAGTCACAAAATCCTTGTTTAGTACTAAAAGCTTGCAAGGATGAGGTGGAGATTAATTATGCAAAAGAGAGGCATATTAAGGACGCCGTAGCTTTGTGTGAAGGCTTTGCCTGGGTGCAGAATAATCCTGGAATTACGGAGCATGAAGTATCGGTGAAACTAACTGAGCTTAGAGGTAAGCAGGAAGGTTATGTGATGGATAGCTTTCCAACAATTGCTGGTTTTAGAGATAATGGGGCAATAATTCACTATAGACCTCCAGAAAATGGATCAAAAAAGATTGAAGGAGATGGGCTTTTGCTTATCGATTCTGGTGCTCATTATTTTGGCTGTACTACCGATGTGACAAGGGTTTTAGTGTTTGGGGTTCCAACCGAGGAGCAAAAGAAAAGGTACACGCAGGTTTTGAAGGGGCACTTGGCTCTTGCTATGGCCGTTGTGCCAGAAGGTGCAATAGGAGGATCGCTTGACTCTCTTGCGAGAATGCATTTGTGGAAAGATGGGGTAGATTATGCTCATGGGACTGGTCATGGTGTCGGGAATATGCTTTCTGTGCATGAATATCCAAGAAGTATTTGGACTCCGCAGGCTGCGATGCAACTTCGCCAGGGGTATATTATTTCGGATGAGCCGGGATATTACAAGGATGGAGAATTTGGTATTAGAATAGAGAATCTCATGTTTGTGAAAAGATCTTCTAAGAAGGGATTTTTAGAGTTTGAAATGCTAACCTTAGTTCCATATGAAAAGGCTCTCATTGATTTTGATATGCTAACGAAAGACGAGCTTGATTATCTCGGGTCGTATAATAATTCGATAAAGGAAAGGGTTTATCCTTTGCTTTCAGATAAGGCTAAGGTTTGGGTTCAAGCCCAGATGGGTTAAGTTTGGTATAATTTTCTAGGATATTCATAAAATTTCTTGCATTTTTGTAACTTTAGGTTATATTCCAACATTGCCTCCTTTTGAATGAGCGCATGAAAAAAGTAGAGTATGACTAATAACAATCCTAACAACAATCCATTACATAAAAATGGTTATCAACCACTACCAAGCAGGGGGTGGACATTAGATGCAACGACAGGTTTGCCTCCAGTACTTGTGCCTGGTCCATACCCTTATCTTAAACTTCCAAGCGATGAAGAGCGTGGGATTTTGGCCAAAGTTGGGAAACTTCTATATGAAAGTGGCTTAGAAGAATTGAATAATAAAGCGCTAGACGCATGTTTGGGCGAGGCTTCTAATAAAAATGTACATTATGATACATGAGTTGATATAATTACTTGGCATCAAGCGCTACTTCACAAAAACTGTGTTTTTGTGAAGTAGATTTCAAAAAAACACAGTTTTTCTTGACTTAAATATCAAAAAACACTACAATTCATCTATAATGATTGGTAGTAGGAAATGTATACAAGATATTTAAAACTAAATCTGCCATTGAAACAATCGGCATTTTTATGGGGGGCTCGCAAGACTGGTAAATCAACTTTCTTGAGAACTTTATACCCAAATTCTATCATAATAGACATGCTAGATACACATCTTGAAATGCGTTATACTAAGTCTCCCTGGGAGTTTAGGCAAGACATATTGCATCTAAAAGTAGCGGATTTGAATTATCCAATAATCGTAGATGAGGTGCAAAAAGTACCATCAATTATGGATGAGATCCACTGGCTGATTGAGAATACTAAGGCATCATTTATATTATGTGGCTCAAGTGCGCGAAAGATGCGACAAGCTGGGGTTAATTTACTTGGTGGAAGGGCGATAAGATATGAGTTTTTTCCATTAGTTTATCCTGAAATTAGGCAGGACTTTAACTTGCTCAAGATATTTAACCACGGACTAATACCTAGCCATTATATTGCACCTGAGGCAAAGCTACTTCTTGAGTCATATATATATGAATATTTATCATCTGAGATTAAAGCAGAAGGTATCGTGAGGAATCTTGCAACTTTCAATCGCTTTTTAGACAGCGTAACATTTTCTCACGGTGAAATGCTTAACTATACCAATATT
>JAFDXS010000449.1 GCA_018267795.1 Bacteroidota bacterium
CTCCTTTTAAGAAGTATGTAGGCAAGGCATACATCCGTTTTCATCTTGCTACTAAAGACCCTGTAGGCAACCCTACTAAGGGCATCACGCGGCATTATTCTTACCTTACCTATGGTGGTGACGATATGGCCAAGTTTGATCAGTGGTCGCCAACTAACTATTACAATATTTGGTTTGAAAATAGAATAGGCGAGGCCGTAGTGGGCGGGGAAGTACTTGCCTATGCTACATTACCACCGGGTGCTGCCGCTTACCCTTATTCTGACGGTGTAATAGGTGGTTACCAGTTTATAAATTTTGAAAATACCATCCCGCATGAAACGGGCCACTATTTTAACCTGTACCATACCTGGAACAGCAGTGGTCAGGCCTGCGGGGCTGCTTGTGGAGATGATGAGGTGGACGATACACCCCCGACAAAAGGACACCCAAGTACTTGTCCTCTTTACGACTCTGTATGTGCCAATGGATACTTTAAGGTGTACCCCAGCAGCGTGCCAGGCGTTGATTCGTTAGCTGACTATCCTGATACTACTAATGTGCAGAACATAATGGACTATTCTTCCTGCACAGTTATGTTTACGAAAGGGCAGGTAGCGCGTATGCGTGCCGCCTTACGCAGCAGCGTAGCAAGCAGGGATAGCTTGTGGACAGAGGCAAACCTTTACAATACAGGTGCCCTGAATGCAATGCCCGACCTGGCCCCTGTCGCAGATTTTTCTGTGCAAAATTCTAATGTGTTTACCAGTGCAACATCTGCAGTGCATTATTTTCAATGTACCGGTAAAAGCTTTTATTTCAGGAACCAAAGCTGGGGCGATACCGTGACAGACCTGCAATGGACTTTTTCTAATGGTGCAAATACCCCTACTTCTACCAGCCAGGCTCCGGTTGCTGTTAATTTTTCCACTCCGGGTTGGGTAAGTATAAAACTCTCTGCTACAGGCAACCATAGCGGTACAGGCACAATAACGAAAGATAGCGCAGTGTATGTGGCAGACCCTACGGGAATAGCACCCATAGGTTATTACCAGGAATTTGACCCGAATGCAGATCTTGCGAAATGGCCCATCTTTAACTACTACAGGAATAACTTCAGGTGGGAAACCGTAGATAATAATGGTTACTATGATAAGCATTGCATTCGCTATACCAGCTATGATAACCGCTTGTTCCCTTCTACGGCTACCGGCACGCCGAAAGGTGACTTTGATGACCTGTACACACCGGCATTTGATCTAAGCTCTATGGCGGCAGGCAATTGTAACCTGAACTTCATGTACAGCGGCGCCACCCGTACCAATAACTCCTTCTACATGACAGATACGCTGGAGATAGATTACTCAGCAAACTGTGGTACTGGCTGGAATGTGCTGAAAAAGCTTACTAAAGCAGATATTGCAGCACAAGGCATGTATAGCGCAGAGTTTGCACCTCAAAGCCAGTCTGAATGGAAATTGCAGAGCATTAATATACCTGCCTCTGCAAGAACGAGTGCTGTGTTCTTCCGCTTTCGGTACAAGCCGGGTGGAGAGGATATCTTCGGGCGGCCTACAGGAAATGACTTCTATATGGATCGTATAAATATTAATAACCAGGCCCTGGGGCTGAATACACTGGCAAGTGGAAACAATAACATAGTGCTGGTGCCAAATCCTACGAGCAGTGCTGCCTATATTGTAATCAATGAATCAAGCAATGCTATGGCCAATATTGTGGTGACAGATATAACAGGCAAAACCGTTTATACAACAAAGCAACAACTGCAAGGGAGTACAACACGTATAGAAATACCTGCAACTGCTATAACTGTGAAAGGAATGTACCTGGTGCAAGTGATAACTGAAGCACAAAACCATACAGAAAAGCTGGTGGTTTACTGATAAAAGAATCTCATAGACAGTGTTTGTAAAGTGCATGTAAAGCCGGCGATTTATTGCCGGCTTTACTATTTGAAACCATGAATATTAATGAGCTGTGTGATGGGGTTTGTCTCCAGTGAATCCAGTGATTCCCTGTCTATATGCATGCGATAATATTTTATGACTACCCTGGATGTGAATAGCCCCAGCACATTAGCTCCTTGCATATTGGTATAATTGGGCTTTATCTCAAAGCTTGTAATGCCGGAATTCTGAGCTTCGGTAACGAGCATATAATTGTACAGGGTAGGGGTACCGGCCGTAATAAAGAGGTTCATGCTGTCAAGGTAGCGCTCAATGCCAAAGGACGGAGGGCCTATAGCATCGCGCAGGAAGGAGTAGAACTCTATATTCGGTGTTTTTATTGCAACAGCTTTAGATGCATCTGTAGTTTCTGTGCCTAATATCCAGTCCACATACTTTTCTTTTTCTGAGCCGTCAACCGTGCTTTTGTCCACATAGAAAAAGCGCATAACTGCCTGGAAGATGGCAGCATTTGGCGGCGGAGTAATAAGGAGGTTGAAATTATGCCCTGCCGTGGTCTTAGCGATACTGATAGTATCAGAAAGGTTATCGAAAAGCGGCACATGAAAAACAGCAGGATCATCGCTGATGATTGGCGTTTCAGCAGAATCTGTTTCTCCGGATGCGCTGTTATATATGATCAGGCGGTAGTTATAGGCAGGGTCGAGCTTGTCCGTAAATTTATAAGCATAGCTAACACTGCTGGAAAAAGCACCTGAATCTTTAGGGTAGCCTTCCTTTGCAAGATCAACCTTAGTCAAAGGAATATTGCTGACAATAACACCATTACTTATCTTTCTAATAGTGACACTAAGCTG
>JAFDXS010000044.1 GCA_018267795.1 Bacteroidota bacterium
GTAACTTCATTTTTTGTTCCCATGTTTTTTGGTTTTATTAGTTTTCATTTGATTTAGCAAATCATCCAGTTTATTAAACTGGTGCTCCCACATTTTCCTGAAGGGCTCAATCCAGTCTGCCACTTCAGCCAGCGGCTTCAGTTGTACTTCGCAATACCGTTCCCTGCCCTGTTGTGTTATCATTATGAGCCCGCACTCCGTCAGTATCTTTATATGCTGCGAAATAGCAGGACGGCTCATGTCAAAGTTTTGCGCTATGGCGTTCAGGTTCATAGATTGCTGCGCTACCATGTTTATTATCTCTCTTCTGGTGGGGTCAGCTATAGCCTGAAAAACATCTCTTCTCATATTGCGTAAGCGATTGCTTACACAAATGTATATGTAAGTAATCACTTACGCAAATTTTTTTTCGAAAATTTTATTTTGACAATACGATAAAAATCGTACTTTAGTACGACAAACATGTACAATGCCTAAACAAGATGACTTGCATATAACGGAAGCAGAGCTGGAAATACTGCAGATACTATGGAACAAAGGAAATGCTACTGTAAAGGAAGTGCATGAAACTCTGAATAAAAAAAGGGAAGCAGTATATACTACTACACTGAAACAAATGCAGGTGATGCTGGAAAAAAAATTGCTGATGAGGGATGATGAAAAGCGACAACATATATACCAACCAGCTGTACAGCAGGAAAAAGTTCAGAAGAAATTTATGGACAAGCTAATGGACACATTCTTTAAAGGCAATGCGGGCAATTTGGTGATGCAGGCCCTTAGCAATTATAAAACATCTCCCGAGGAGCTGGAGCTGATAAAAAAAATGATTGATAACGCTAAAAAATCAAAGAAATGAGGACACTTATTTATTTGTTCCCGCAATTGCTTATCTCTGGCATGCTACGCACGATAGTTATTGGCGCTATTGCATATCTATTACTAATAATTATCAATAAGATATTTCGATTTAGCGCTACCTTAAAATACCAGCTTAGCAATATTGCTTTGCTTAGCATAGGTATTTCATTTATCCAACCTTTCTTCACGACTCTTATACAAATGGTTATGCAGAAAGGAAATAAAGTGGCAGTGGCAAATACATTTCACACTCACGAGCAGATAGCACCCGATAAAATCGTCTTAGCAAATCCAACAGCAATATACGCTTCAGGCAGTTTATTAAATTCATTTGTCAGACTGCTGGAGCAGTATAGCAATCTTATAGTATTTGCCTATGTAATTGGTCTGCTATTTTTCTCTTTACGACTAATTGTATCTTACACTTATAGCAGGCAACTAAAAAAGAAAGGCATACTACCTGCCAATGAGCATTGGACAAATATGCTTGCTAATGCAAAGCAAATGTTAGATATAAAACAAAATATTCGCATTGCATTTACCACCCATTCCGTGTCGCCCTGTATTATTGGTTATGGCAAAGCTTTAGTTCTCATACCCTTGTCGTTGGTTAACAACATAACTACGGAGCAGGCAGAAGCAATACTGTTGCATGAGCTGGCGCACCTTAAACAACATGACTATTACATTAACTTCATGATGCAATTTGTTCAGTGCCTTTTATTTTTCAATCCTTTCTCATGGCTTATCGCAAAACAATGTGACCTGTATAGGGAAATGTCCTGCGATGATGTAACAAAGATGCATGCACTGAATGTAGCTCTGGCCGAATCTATTGGCATTATAGCCGGTATGCAGTTTAGCGAAAGCAATATTGCATTAAATCTTGGAACAAAACGCAGCCCGCTGTTAAAACGTGTTGACAGCCTACTTCTGTCTCAGCGGCCCCGGCAATACAGAGGCGTCACAGCCATCAGCGCCTCTGCGTTAGTGTTAACTGCTCTATTCATACTTTGTTGCACTACAAAGTCCATATCTCAGCCTAAAGATCTTAAAACCCAGCTGGAAGAAATAAGTACACAGATGTTTAATGAAGGCAATGAAAAATTTATTGTTGTAGATGCTGTGAAAGATAGCTTGCTGACTATTGGCAAACCTTATTCTATATTATATATGGCCGATGACAACCTATTTATAAGTGGCCACGGACTAGCCTGGAAAGGTTACAAAAAAGAAATGGACCAGGCGATGTCGAAGCAATTAAAAGGTGAATACATAGAAAAACTACAGCACTTCCGGGAAAAAATGGGTGAAGCACCTAATGGAGTACTGGATATTGGCCCAAGAAAAAATAAGGGTGTGACTATGCAAGAGATATTGGACCCTAATTCAGATTTCAGGAAAGTAAACATGACAGATCGTTACCGGGCAGGCATACGCACTGTACCCACCAGGCAACTGATACACCATCTTATTGACGATGGACTGGCTAATGCTAATGACTCAAGTGTTGTATATTCTTTCGACCGCGAGGATATTGTTTTCAACCATAAAAAACTAAGCGGCGAAATGAAAACTAAATATACACGCTATATTAAAGACGAAATGGGTATCGATCTTCAATATGATGGTGCATCAGGCGTATGGGGAAGAATGTGCAGGTTGTCCGATTTTTAACCTTCAAAAGAGTATCTATACAAATGCTCTTTATGTTTACGGACTTATTATTTAATATGTTTATCATGCATTATTAGCATAATATCTGCTCTTATTAGTCTTTTAATTTTTTACTTTTTAGTTTTCAAGTAATTTAGCAGCCCAAATTCAGTCTGCTAATGAAATTACTCCAAAATAAGACGGCCCTTGTCACGGGTGCAAGCCGCGGTATAGGTGAAGCCATCGCGTTAAAGTTTGCAGAACACGGTGCTAATGTAGCCTTTACCTACCTTTCTTCAGAAGAAAGAGCAAAGGCACTGGAAGACAAGCTGACTGCACTGGGCGTAAAAGCAAGAGGTTACAAATCTGATGCAGGCGACTACGCAGCGTCTGAACAGCTTGCCAATGATGTTCTAAAGGACTTTGGCACTATAGATATATGTGTAAACAATGCAGGCATATCAAGAGACAATCTTTTACTGCGCCTTACACCTGAACAATGGGATGAAGTGATGCAGGCCAACCTGAAATCAGTTTACAACCTCACCCGCCAGGTAATAAAGCCAATGATGAAAGCTCGCAAAGGCAGCATCATTAATCTTAGCTCCATAGTAGGTGTAAAGGGCAATCCCGGGCAAAGCAGCTATGCAGCCTCTAAAGCGGGTATAATAGGCTTTACTAAAAGTATAGCGCAGGAAATAGGCAGTCGTAATATAAGAGTAAATGCTATAGCCCCTGGCTTTATAGATACCGACATGACCCACTACCTGAAAGATGGCGGTGGTGAAAAATGGTTTGAAAAAATACCAATGCAGCGCTTTGGTAAGCCAGAGGAGATAGCAGATGTAGCATTATTCCTTGCTTCTGACATGAGCAGCTATGTTACAGGGCAGGTAATAAGCGCTTGCGGAGGGATGAATACATAATAAAGTAAAAAATATAGATAATAAAAAGAGATTAACACTACACCGGAAACACAATAGGTTAATTATCAATAATTTTGCTTTTTTAAAAAATATTAGATGCAAAAAATTCATGCTGCCATCACGGCAGTAGGCGGGTACGCTCCGGAATATGTTCTTACCAACGCGGAGCTGGAAACAATGATGGATACCAACGACGAATGGATAACCACCCGCACAGGTATCAAAGAGCGCCACATACTGAAAGGAGAAGGCCTCGGCACCTCCGACATGGCTGTAGAAGCAATAAAAGTATTACTTGACAAAAGAGGCATTAGCCCTGAGGAAATAGAACTCATTATCTGTGCCACTACAACACCTGATATGCAGTTCCCGGCTACAGCTAATATCATTGCAGACAAAGCGGGATTAAAAAATGCCTGGGGATTTGATGTAAATGCTGCGTGTAGTGGCTTTTTATATGCCCTTACTACAGCTACTCAATTCATAGAAACGGGCAGACACAAGAAGGTACTGGTGGTAGGTGCCGACAAGATGAGCTCAATAGTAAACTACGAAGACCGCACTACAGCTATCATATTTGGCGATGGCGCAGGTGCAGTATTACTCGAGCCGAATAACGATGGCTACGGTGTACTTGATTCTATTCTTCGCAGCGATGGCAGCGGCCGTGTATATCTGCATCAGAAAGCAGGCGGCTCCGTAAAGCCCGCTTCTGTAGAAACAGTAATGAACAAGGAGCACTACATCTACCAGGAAGGCCAGGCAGTTTTCAAATTTGCCGTTAAGAATATGGCAGATGTTTCTGCTGAGATCATGGAGCGCAATAGCCTTACGTCAGAAGATGTCGCATGGCTAGTTCCGCACCAGGCTAACAAACGCATCATTTCTGCTACTTCCAGCCGTATGGAGTTGCCTGACGAGAAAGTAATGATAAACATAGACCGTTATGGCAATACCACAAATGGCACTATCCCACTTTGCTTATGGGAGTGGGAAAGCAAACTGCATAAGGGCGACAATATAATACTGGCAGCCTTTGGTGGTGGCTTCACATGGGGTTCCACTTATATAAAGTGGGCTTACGACAGCAAATAACTTATCAGTGATATAAAAGAAAATGCCGCTCATTAAGCGGCATTTTCTTTTACAGGCTTTCCTGTTTAGCCACCGTTGGGTGATCCACATTGGCCAGTTGCCCGCAGGCAGCATCTATGTCTTTACCCCTGCTTCTGCGCAGTCTTGCATTCACTCGTTTAGACTCCAGGTAATTCATAAAGCGCATTACCGCATCTTCTTCCGGCTTCTCGTACTTCGCAGCATCTATCGGGTTATATTCTATTATGTTCACCAGGTCGGCAGGTATTTGTCGGTACACCTTCACCAGGTCATCAGCATCCTCCAGGCTATCGTTAAAGTCTTTAAACAGTATAAACTCCAGCGTTATTTCATTGCCAGTCATTTTATAGAAGTAGTTAAGCGCTTCTATCAGCGCCTTCAGGTTGTTCGTTTCATTTATAGGCATTATCTCATTACGCTTCTCATCAGTGGCAGCATGCAGCGACAAAGCCAGTTTAAACCGCACTTTATCATCGCCTAGTTGTTTTATCATCTTGGCCACACCTGCAGTAGATACAGTTATACGTCTCGGACTCATACCCAGCCCTTCCGGCGAGGTTATTTTGTCTATTGCGCTCATCACGTTTCGGTAGTTCAGCAGTGGCTCACCCATCCCCATAAACACTATATTGGTCAGGTTTCGGCCGTACTGTTTCTGCGTTTGCTCGTTCAGCAGCGTCACCTCATCCACTATCTCATCAAAATCCATATTGCGCTTGCGAGGCAGATAACCCGTAGCACAAAACTTGCAGCTCAGCGAGCAGCCCACCTGGCTTGATACACAAGCCGTAAACCTTGATTCTGTAGGTATCAGTACACTTTCCACATAGTGCCCGTCGTGCAGCTGCAGGCGGTTCTTAATAGTGCCATCGCTGCTATATTGGCTGTGGTTTACCTTTACTTTAGGTATAAAATAGCTTTCTGACAGTTTTTCGCGCAATCCCTTCGGCAGGTTACTCATATCATTTATATCCGCTGCAAACTTGTTCCATATCCATTCATACACCTGTTTAGCACGAAACTTTGGCTCTCCCCACTCTTTCATCAGTGCTTCAAGCTCCTCTAATGTGCTATTGCGCAAATTTTTCATCCGGCAAAGGTACTTCACAATTTCTCTATATGAGCTATTGTAATGTGCATATAGTCATTACATTCTCATATTTCTATATAGAACTATTGATTATATTATAAAAATAATTTTATACTTTTAGGTTCCCAAACACACAACTTCATATGAAAAAATTCCTTGCATTCATTGGCATCCTGATACTAGTTGTCATTGTTGCCGTTATCGTTTTAGGCCTTATAGAGCCCAAAGACGTTACTATTCAGCGTAATACTATGATAAAGGCCGACAAAGGCTATGTCTTCGACCAGGTATCCAAATTTCACAATTGGCCGCACTGGAGCCCATGGTTTGCTGCAGATTCTACTATTAAGATCACTTACCAGGGCGAAGACGGCCAACCCGGCAGCTCTTACCATTGGGTGGGCGATGAAAAGAAGACCGGCGAGGGCGATATGCGCAATACAGGCGTAAAAGATGGAGAAATGGATTACCTGGTGTCTTTTATTAAACCATTCAAAAGTGAGGCTACGGGTATGCTGCAAACTTCAGATGCAGGTAATGGCGAAACTAAAGTTACCTGGACCATGCACTCACACATGAATTTCCCTATGAATGCCATGATGGCCTTCATGAACATGGATAAAATGGTAGGTAAAGACTTCGAACATGGCCTTGCCAACTTAAAAGCCTATGCTGAAGCCAATGCTACAGGTTATGTGGCTATACAGGACGCACAGTTCCCTGGTCATACCTATGCTGGCATACGCAAAACAATGCCTATGTCTGATATGACGAAATTCTTTGCCGATTCTTATGGCATGCTGGGCAAAGCCCTCAATTCACAGATAGCTGGTCCTGCTGCCGGTCTCTTTTACAAATGGGATACGGTTGCTCACCAGACAGATATGGCAGCGGTTTTCCCCGTTATGGATACTACCAAGCCTGTGAAAGGTGCTACATTTATCAATGTGCCAGCTTCTAAAGCCTATATGGTAGAGTACACAGGTGGCTATAGTGGTTCAGCCAAAGTCCATACGGCGCTTATGAAGCACGTAATGGAAAAGAACGCCAAACTAAGCCTGGTAATAGAGGAATACAAAGTAGGTCCTTACCAGGCGCAGGACTCTAATAAGTACGTTACAGACGTATATTATCTGTATCAGTAACTCTTCACTTCTATATATTTCGGCTGCCGTGTACAATGTACCGGCAGCTTTTTTCGTTATTAGGCACAGTCCGCTTATATTCGCAAACTCTATTTGGTACATACAGGGGAATGAAGCTATCCGTTATTATTGTTAATTATAATGTCAAATACTTTCTGGAAGTATGCCTGCACTCGGTATTAAGGGCAGCGGCAGGCTTCGAGGCTGAGGTCATTGTGGTGGACAATAACTCCAAAGACGGTAGCAACCGCATGATACGGGATAAGTTTCCTTCGGTCATCTTGATAGAAAATACTGACAATAAAGGCTTTTCCAAGGCAAACAACCAGGGGGTAGCTATAGCAAAAGGAGAATATATCCTCTTCCTGAACCCGGATACCGTAATGCCTGAGGATTTCTTCCAAAAGACGGTAACCTATATGGATGCCCATCCTGATGCCGGCGCATTAGGCCCTCGACTTATAGATGGCAAAGGCAAGTTCGCACCCGATAGCAAGAAGTCTTTCCCTACACTCTCGGTAGCTATATTCAAGACTACAGGTATAAATAAACTTTTCAGTAAGTCCCCTTATATCAATAAGTATTATGCTGTTCACATCGGCGAGCATGAACTGGCCCCGGTAGATGTCCTCTCCGGCTGTTGTATGCTGGTGCGCCATTCGCTGTTGTCAAAGATTGGCGGCGCCTTTGATGAGGACTATTTCATGTATTGCGAGGATGTGGACCTTTCCTACCGTATCCAGAAATCAGGTAGCAAGAATATTTACTTCCCTGATGCTACCCTTATCCACTACAAAGGTGAAAGTACCCGTAAGGCCACTTTGTCTTACGTGCGCATTTTCAACGAAGCCCTTTCTCTCTTTGTAAAGAAGAATTACAGCAAGCGTGATGCAAAACTGTTTATCCTTTTCATCAACATAGGCATTATACTCCGCGCCGTGCTCAGTGCTGTAAAGCGTGTGCTCAAAGTGTTGCGCATGCCCTTGTTCGATGGACTGGTACTTTTTGCTACTCTTTGGCTTATCAAAGACTTCTGGGTGTTGCATGTAAAGAATATACAGCCCATACCCCTTAGCTCCATATACGCCACCTTCCCCGTTTATATATTCCTTTGGCTCATATCGCTTTACTTCAACGGTGCTTATGATCAGTCATACCGGGCCTTGCGTGTCATTCGCGGCATGTTGATTGGCACAGTGGTTATCCTGGCTTATTATGGGCTTTTACAACCCGGTTTGCGTTATTCTCGTGCCATCATCATATTTACAGGCCTATCAGGCACCGTTATCATGCTGGGCCTGCACGAACTGTTATACCGCCTGGGTATCTTCAAGTTCATCCCCTATGATAAGCTGCCTCGCAAAGCAGTAATAGTAGCCAACGAACATGAATATACCGATACTGCCGCCATCCTCCAGCGTGTACACTATGCCCCCGAGCTGGCCGGCCGCATCAGTCCACAGCCTGCCAAAGAGCATGCACTTGCATCCCTGCCTGAGATGAAGCAACTGCTCTATACCGCAGGTATCAACGAGGTTATCTTCTGTATTAATGGGCTCACCTATACGCAGATGTTTACAGAGATGGAAGCCTGTGGCGATGCTTACGACTATAAGATACACCTTCCCGGCAGCCTTAGTTTTGTAGGCAGCAACTCCAGCCACACCTCCGGGGATCTTTATACTATAGATCGAAGCTTTAATCTTACTAATTTCGGCCACCTGCGCAATAAGCGCCTCATAGATATAGGCTCATCCCTTGTTTTTCTTCTGTTGTTCCCTATTACAGCCTTCATGGTGAAGAAGTCCGGAGCATTTTTTGCCAATTGCTTTGCCGTGCTGCTGGGCCGCAAAACATGGATAGGCTATATGCAAGAACGCAGCGTACACAATCACCTGCCTGCCATTCGCCCCGGTGTTATACCACCCTATTACATATTAGATGATTACAGCCCTTCCGACGAAGTAAAAATGCAGCTCAACATAGTGTATGCACAACAATACGCAGCCGGCTCAGACGTACTACTGTTACTTAAGAATTTTAAATATTTGGGCGGTTTTTAGAAAAAGATTTTGACGAAAGAAATAACTGCTTATTTTTGCAATCCCAAAACACTCCTCCTTAGCTCAGTTGGTTAGAGCACCTGACTGTTAATCAGGGGGTCTCAGGTTCAAGTCCTGAAGGGGGAGCAAGAATAAAAAGGGTTTCAGATAACTGAAACCCTTTTTTAATTATCCATAACTTTTGAATTTTTACTTGCCCCAATGTGGATATGTTTATTTGCAAACCCTTGTCCCGGCATAGTACCTTGCACCAATGCAGCAGTCTGGTATATTAGCACATTGCTGCAAAGTTCATTGACATATTGGGAAATCTATTTATCAAAAATATGGGTATTGGATTCGGGCCCTACGGGACTACTAAGTATAATGCAATGCCCCAAAAGAATAAACATGGGGCACTAATGGGGCATACACCTATTCAGGATCAATCACTTAGCTACCTTCATTCGTGTGGGGCAATTTATATTAACCCTCATTGTTCACTACAGGCCTTAGTATTTCAGCAAGTACATACAAACCCAGGAAAGGCAGTATCGAAAACATATAGCGTTGTGCAAAGTCCAGTGCATGAACCTGAAGATGATACGGATCACTTACAAACAGGAAAATGATTTTCACTAAAATAAGACCTGCTATAGTCATTGTATAAATGCTTATCCACAATGTCAAGGTCCACGTTGCGGGATGCGCCACATAAGTATAAGCACCTATCAGGCCTGTTATTATCATGGCCAGTACCTTATGCAGGTACACATGCGCGGCCCAGAAAACATTCCCCGACAATGGCCCGAAATAACGGTCATCAAGAAAATACACTGCTATGATAAGCATTAAAGAAATAAGCGCTCTAATATGCCTGGTCGCTTTACTTCCAGCCATAGCCCTTACTATATTGTCGCCATAACAGGAATATAAACCCATACACAATGATGGTAAAAATATAATGATGCGCAAATTCAGTTATAGCCATCCTTTGCAGCACCATATAGGATATAGAAAGAAAGCGGAGATAATTAATAACGCATATAGCAATGCTACCCCATAAAATATAGTTTAGCATTCGTTTGCCATTGGTAGGCAGGCAAATTATAAAGCCGACATATATCACCAGCAAGTCCAGCCCATTACATGCAGGAAAGATATTGATAACGGGCCGGCTATTCACAAACACAGTAATATCCTTAGCATAACAACCAGGATAAAAAACAGACATACCTTTAGCAGTAATGTTGCAAAAGAAATGGCACATAGCTACATCAGGAATACCGCTCGGCTCAAGCAGCAGCTTATAAACAATATTCCATAAAATAATTAACACAACCCCGCGAAATGCAAAAACCTTTACAGCCCTTGGTATCCTGTCGTATTGTGCTTTTATATCTGCAAGCATTACTTATCTGTATCTTTCTTCCTTGCGTCCCTGATCTTTTTCACGCCATACATGGCTCCGCCTGCTATCAGCAGCGATACGCCACCATCTATTGGCGTATCCTGTGTATCGCCGCCAAAGCCGGGACCTTGCGCCTTTGCTTTAGGCATTATGCATATCATCACCATCACCAGGCTTACGTATATTACTGATTTCAGTTTCAT
>JAFDXS010000450.1 GCA_018267795.1 Bacteroidota bacterium
AAAACTCGAGGGTGGTGCCATGAGTCTTAATACCATTCATAGCCAGGAAAAGGCAGGTAGTACCATAACCGCAGCCGCAATCCCATATCGATTTATCTTGCGCATTTCCAAGCTGTTGCTGTATATACCGCAAGCGCTGCAGGAAATAATTTCTTCTGAAATGCCAAGACGATTGCTTGCCAAGAAACTTATAATAAGGCTGCATTTCTTTATGCTCCTCCAGCTCGGCAAGCATTAGCTCAAAGAAACGCTCAGGTTGCATCATATCAGGTCAAAAGTAAAAAATCTGGAATAAAAGAGATCAGCATAAAAGAAAAGGGCTATTGAAGCCCTTTTCCATGACAATTTTTATATTTCTTTCCGCTACCGCAAGGGCAAAGGTCGTTTCGCCCTATTTTCGGCCCTGCCTGTACCGGCGTTCTTTTTACCTGGGTTTCCTCACCATCATATAGATCGTGCTCATCCGCTGCATAATCCTGTCCCGCAGCATCTATTTCTGCTTTATTTACCTGCAGGTGGCTCATATCAGTTGCCGGCTGCGGCCTGCGTGCTGCCTGCGGTGGGGCTTCCTGTATAGGAATACCCGCACGTAGTAGGAAGGAAACAATATTCCTGTTTATTTCAAGCAGCATTTGCTTGAATAGGTTAAACGCTTCAAACTTGTAGATAAGCAATGGGTCCTTCTGTTCATAAGATGCCATCTGTACCGAATGACGCAGATCATCCATAGCACGCAGATGGTCTTTCCACGCCTCATCTATCATCCCCAGTGTTATCGTCTTTTCCAGTGTTTGTATCACCGGCTTTGCTTCCTGCGCTACTGCCTGCTTCAGGTCGGCATATAGTTGTAGCATACGTATCCCGTCTGTAAACGGAATAACAATGTTATCTACACGATCGCCATTTTCAGCAAGTATCTGGTTCAGCGTTGGTGTCATTTGTTCACGCAGCGCCGCCATCTTACGATTATAGAAATCCTTCACCTGGTGATAAAGCTGATCGCCTATTACAGCCATGTCTGTTTTACCAAACTCAGTTGCATCTACTTCCGGTTCTATTGCCAGGTGCTTTATCACTTCCAGCTTGTACGCGTCCAGGTCGCGGCTGTCAGCAAACTGCTGCGCCAGGTCCACACAAACATCATACATCGCATTATCCAGGTCTATTGAAAGGCGGTCGCCAAACAATGCGTGGTTACGTCGTTTGTATATTACATCACGCTGTGCATTCATCACATCATCATACTCCAGCAGGCGTTTACGTATCCCAAAGTTGTTCTCTTCTACTTTTCTTTGTGCACGCTCTATAGATTTAGAGATCATGCCGTGTTGCAGCACTTCACCTTCTTTGTGTCCCATCTTGTCCATCAGCGATGCAATACGCTCTGAACCGAACAGGCGCATCAGCTCGTCTTCCAGGGAAACAAAGAATTGGGAAGAGCCCGGATCACCCTGGCGGCCTGCACGACCACGCAACTGCCTGTCTACACGGCGGCTTTCATGGCGCTCTGTACCTATTATAGCCAAGCCTCCTGATTCTTTCACACCTGCACCTAGTTTAATATCCGTACCACGGCCAGCCATGTTGGTGGCGATAGTTACCGCTCCTGATAAACCCGCTTCTGCTACAATCTGTGCTTCACGTGAGTGTTGTTTTGCATTCAGTACATTGTGCGGTATCTTCTTTTGCTGTAGCATACGGCTCAGCAATTCAGATACTTCTACAGACGTGGTACCTACCAGCACCGGGCGACCTGCACCTCGTAGTGCCTCTATCTCGTCTATTACCGCCTTATATTTTTCACGCTTGGTTTTGTAAACCAGGTCTTGTTGGTCTTTACGAACTATAGGTAGATTGGTAGGAATAGATACTACATCCAGTTTATATATTTCCCAGAATTCACCCGCTTCTGTTTCAGCCGTACCGGTCATACCGGCCAGCTTATGGTACATACGGAAGTAATTCTGCAGTGTGATGGTAGCAAATGTCTGTGTCGCTGCTTCTACCTGCACATTTTCTTTAGCTTCTATAGCCTGGTGAAGGCCATCGCTATATCGGCGGCCATCCAGTATACGACCGGTTTGTTCATCTACTATTTTCACCTTGCCATCCATTACCACATACTCCACATCTTTGTCAAACAGTGTGTATGCTTTCAGCAATTGCTGTACAGAGTGTATACGGTCGGCTTTTATTGCATAGTCCTGCAGCAGTGCATCTTTACGTTGTGTTTTCTCTTCATCTGTGGCTTCCATCTTTTCTATTGCTGCCAGCTCTGTAGCTATATCCGGCAAAATAAAGAAGTGTGGGTCTTCACCAGACTGAGTAATAAGTGCAAGCCCCTTTTCAGTAAGATCTACGCTGTTATTTTTTTCATCTATAGCAAAATATAGTTCACTATCTACTTTCGGCATATTGCGTTGTTGCTCACCTATGTAGTAGTGTTCTGCTTTTTGCAGTATCTGCCTGTTTCCTTCTTCACTCAGGTATTTTATCAGGGCACTGTTTTTCGGCAAGCCGCGATAAGCACGATAAAGATGCAAACCGCCGTTCTCCTTATCAGCCTTACCCTCGCTTATAAGTTTCTTAGCCTCTGTTATACTTTGGTTTATTACTTTTTTCTGTGCTTCCAGCAAGCGTTCTATGCGTGGCTTTAGTATGTGGAACTGCTGCTCATCACCACGTGGCACAGGGCCAGAGATGATTAGCGGTGTACGGGCATCATCTACCAGTACGCTATCCACTTCATCCACCAT
>JAFDXS010000451.1 GCA_018267795.1 Bacteroidota bacterium
TCTATTAGTAGAAGACAGGATACTGACTGATGAGCATGGCATCTATACCAGTGGCGGTGCCAATTCATTTTGGAACCTGCTGCTACACATTCTCGAGAAATACATCGACCGTGATATGGCTGTTTTCTTTTCAAAATACTATGCTATAGAAATAGATCGTCATTCACAGTCGCCATTCATTATGTTCAAAGGCCAGAAGCAGCATGAAGATGAGCCGATAAAGAAAGCGCAGGAATTTATAGAACAAAATTACCAGGATAAAATAATGGTAGATCACCTTGCATCTTTCCTGTGCCTTGGCCGCAGAAACCTCGAGCGCCGCTTCAAAAAAGCCACCTCGAACACAGTAGCGGAGTATATACAGCGCGTAAAAATTGAAGCAGCCAAGATCAGCCTTGAGTCTTCACGCGAGAACGTAAACGAAGTAATGTATAAAGTCGGTTACTCCGACCCTAAAGCCTTCCGGCTCACATTCAAGCGTATCACAGGTTTGTCTCCCATCCAGTATCGGGCCAAATACAATCGAGAAATGCTGGTAGAATAGACTTAGTTAAAGGACTGCCTGAATTCCAAGGGCGAAACTTTTGTTTTCAACTTAAATAATTTACTGAAAGATTGCGGATGCTCAAACCCCAGCTCGTAGGCAATTTCACTTACAGATAGATTGGTAGTGGATAATTTTTCTTTTGCTTTCTCTATCAGCTTATCGTGTATGTGTTGCTGTGTGCTTTGGCCTGTCAGCGTTTTCAGCATACCACTCAGATAGCCCGGCGATACGTTTAATGTATCGGCAACATATTGCACCGTAGGCAGTCCTTGCCTTAATAAAGTATCGCTGTTAAAATATGCAGCAAGTAGCTCCTCCAGCCGGTTCAGTATAGTATGGTTGCTTATTTTCCTGGTTATAAACTGGCGGTGATAAAACCGGTCAGCATAATTAAATAGGAGTTCTAATTGCGCAATAATAATATCCTGGCTGAATTTATCAATATTTGTTCTATACTCCTGCTCCATGCTTTGCATCATACTAATGATAGTTGTTTCTTCTTTTTCCGATAGAAACAATGCTTCATGTACCGAGTAATCGAAATATTCGTATTGCTTTATTGTCTTGGCAAGTTGCGTATGCCATAGAAAATCGGGATGGATGAGTAGCAACCATCCCGAATGTCTTATGCCTTCGTTATTATCCACTTCTATTCCAAATACTTGCCCAGGGGATATAAAGAACATTATGCCTTCGTCAAAATCATATTCCTGCTGGCCATATTTTAGTTTGGCATTAAAATCTCTTTTTAGCGAAACAGAATAAAAATCAAATATCACGCTTGTCGGCTCACTGTACGGCAATTGCTTGATAGACTCAAAATTTATCACGCTTATCAGTGGATGCTCCGGTTTAGGGAGCCCCATCAGCTGGTGATATTGGCTTATTGTTTTTATCCTTAATGGTTGCTTATTGGCCATAATACAATGTAATTAATTTTGGGCATAAGCTATTGCAAAGTCCTTCGCAAAATCTTTCAGGTTCACTTTTCCAAACACGGGCTTGTTCTTATAGTAATCCTCAAATAATTCCCCGCTATGCATACTCGCATTCATTTCTACATAGGCGGCAGCTATTTGTTTTGGCATACCGAATGCGGTTATATTCGCTAACATTTGTTCATTGCTAATAGTTGTCCATTTCAGCTCAGGCTTGCCAATTGCCTCCCCAAGGATGCTGGCCACTTCATTGCAGCTCAGCTCTTCACTGGCCACATAGCGCACTTTCCTGTGGCTCGGCGCTGCTGCTACTTCTTCGGCTATAGCAGCAGCAATATCAATCGGCGATACCCAGGGTACTACATCTTCCCCGCCATAGTTTGATGTTATTACACCTGCATTTTTTATCACCGGTAAAAAGGCAAGTAAATTATAATAGAAAGCCGTTGGGCGCATATAGGTAATGTTCACGTCCTGCAGTTCATTCAAAATTACTTCCGCTGAGTGATGCCCAAGAATAAGGCCTGAATTCTTTTCCATGTGGGCGCCAATGCTGCTGAGGTGTACTACGCGTTTTATGCCCGCCTTTTGTACTACTTCCGCAAAATTCCCCGCAAGCTCGCGGCAAAGTGCTATCAGGTCATAATCTGAACTGCGGAAGTCTGTTGGCGGTATCATCGTGTACACCAGGTCTGCACCGCTAAAGGCTGCTGTAAGAAATGGTACATCTTCTATCCGGCCTATTGCTGCCTTTGCGCCTAATGCTTCTATGTCTTTTTGTCTTTCGGCTTTACTGCTGATTACAGTTACATCATATCCTTTTTCCACCAATTCTTTTGTTAGTGGCTTGCCTATATGTCCTAACGACCCCGTTACTACTATTTTCATGTTTGTATTTTTTAGTATGGCAAAGGTGCTTCGTCATTGTTTGGCAGATGTAGCCTGATCTCCTTTTGTTGTAGCCAAAATCTGGTTTGTCCTCTGTCGGCTGTTAAAACTTTACTTTTGCACATGGATTATTTCAAACGCTTGCTCGAATTACTAAAAATTGAGCGGGAAGAAGACAGGAAATCATATCGTCAGCTAATAGAAACATCATCAGTCGCAGAACGCCGGGCTCTCGGCTATACCTGGTATCCCATAGCCATAAGAGATACCGAAATGACAAGGGGCGAATACCTCAGTGTAGAAGTAGAGCGCACCACCCACCAGGATGTCAATCACCAGCTGGGGTTTGGCGTATCCGCTATGCTGTTTTCCAATCATAATC
>JAFDXS010000452.1 GCA_018267795.1 Bacteroidota bacterium
AGTGGTACACCCGCTGCTGTGCTCAAATACATAACAATACCATGTGGGCATATATTTAATGTGCCCTGGTCTTGCCTTATATATGAGCAGGCACCAAACGATATTTTATAATCGGGCTGCCCCTGATTATCTACATACATCTGGTACACCTCATTCTGCCATGGGTAGGTAATAGTGCGCACATATACCTGCCCCTGGTCTCCGGATAGCGGTTGCAAAGTGGCCACATTGCAGGTAGCTGTGTCAGAATAGTAAAAATTGGTGAGATAAGCAGGATCCTCAAGGGCAGTTGTCTGGGTTGCTACCATAGTGCCCTGTGTTATCTGGTACCAGGCTACGGGTGATGACAATAAATTATAAGTATTGCTTCCGGGGCTGGCCTGCTGCATTACGCATAATTGCAAACGCAGATAAAGGCATTGGGTCGATACATTATAACAATAAACGAACCTAAGGGCAACATTAGCTGCTGCAACGCTGTATTGCGAACAAAATGCGGTTACGGCGTTGTTCAACGTTGACCAGGGAATAGTTAAATCCTGGCCGCCAAAAATAGAGTTACAGTTAGCTAGGTAATAATGTTGCTGGAAACTGGTACGGCCTAAAGTGTACTCGTCCTGGCTTATAACCATGGGGTCAGTGCTGCTTGCACTTGTTTGAATTTTTATTGGCATATGGCTTATCCTTTATAATGCCAAGATACACAAAAAGTTAGCAACCAAAATTATCTATACGTGAAAAATACCCCCTCTGTTTGACACTTTTCACCTTGTTGGAAAGATAATGAAACGTCACTTTTGTGTCTTATAAATCACCAGCCTCTCATGAACCACTTCACTACCTACAAAACACATAACATTCCTATTAAAGCCATGTGTCAGTCAACATTAGGTATTAGAAAACACCTCAGCAATGACAATGCAATAAGCATTGAGTACAAAGGGTTTAGGGAAAATATGCGCCTTGCCATATTTAAAATAAACCAGCTACTGCGAAATGAAAAGTTCTTTAACCAGATCAGGAGACTGCCCTCCTTTGATATGGCAGACATTTCTCCGGCGCATGTTGCAGACCTTATTGAAAATGCCAATATTAAAATGACCGTAGACCTTTATTATTCTCTTAGCCCTTTCAACAATGCTTATGGCTATGACAATGAAGAAGACCCGAGAATAATACCTATAAACGTATGGCAAATTGAACGCCCTATCGCGAGCCTGTGCAATACTATGATGCATGCCTGCGTACATGCTACCAATTCCTTCAACCCTCAATATTACTTTGGTCATGACAAGCAAAGTAATAACCCTGAAAATACGGCTCCTTATAAAATAGGTTGCCTTGCACAGCAGTTTATCTCAGGCGACGATACTATATATGAATACATGAAACATGAAGACTATATAGCAAATGTCTGATCTTATTTATTGCTCTTAGGAAGTTGAGCGGTAAATTGTAAAGAATAAAGAGAAAACCATATAGGCTGGTAATATTGCCAGCCTATGGTATATTTGCCCGGATTTAAACTAATATATTATATTTTTCTATTCTAAATGAGTGCAATTAAGGATATTTCAAGGAAAAAAGAAGATAAATTCAATAAATATTTCAACATTTTTTGTTGTTTTTATAAACTTGTATTACCTTCGCACTCCATTAATTTTTTATTACTAAAGGTAAGCAATGCCTACAATACAACAATTAGTTCGTAAAGGTCGTCAGCAAATTCGCACCAAGTCAAAGTCTCGTGCTTTGGATGCTTGTCCGCAACGTCGTGGTGTTTGTACTCGTGTATATACTACAACGCCTAAGAAACCAAACTCTGCTCTTCGTAAGGTAGCAAAAGTGCGCCTCACTAATAAAGTTGAGGTTATCGCATACATTCCGGGTGAAGGTCACAACCTACAGGAGCACTCTATCGTGCTTATCCGCGGTGGTCGTGTTAAAGATCTTCCGGGTGTTCGTTATCATATAGTACGTGGCGCTTTGGATACTGCGGGTGTAAAAGACCGTAAACAAAGCCGCTCTAAATACGGTACGAAGAAAGAAAAAGCCAAGAAAAAATAAATTTATTAATCAAGTATAAATAAAGCCATTCATTAAAGATGAGAAAGGCACAAGCTAAAAAACTTCCATTAGCACCGGATCCAAAATTTAACGATAAACAAGTTACACGTTTCGTTAACTGCCTTATGTGGGGCGGTAACAAAACTGTGGTTTTAAGCGCATTTTACGATGCACTGGATAAAGTAACAAAAATGTCAGGCGAAGAAGGTTATGAAGTGTGGAAACGCGCACTGGTAAACGTAACTCCTGCAGTTGAAGTTCGTAGCCGCCGTATAGGTGGTGCTACCTTCCAGATTCCTAGTGAAGTACGCCCTGATCGTAAAATATCTCTTAGCATGAAATGGCTTATCCGCTATTCACGCGAACGTAACGGTAAGACTATAGCTGATAAGCTGGCTAATGAAATAGTAGCAGCAGCTAAAGGTGAAGGTGGTGCTTTCAAAAAGAAAGAAGATACACACCGCATGGCAGAAGCCAACAAGGCTTTCTCTCACTTCAAGATTTAACCACAATAATCTTCAAAATATCTCGAAAAGCCGCTCCCGTAGCGGCTTTTTCATTTCTGCAAAATGTGGATATCTTGTCCCCCACCCGCAGCCACAGTACTTGTTTTTCAAGTATATTTGATAAATAATTCGTTGTAATAAATACTAAGAAAAATGGCAGTAGCAGATGACAAACAGAAG